>JBBQQZ010000026.1:0-18119 GCA_038215325.1 Tepidisphaerales bacterium
TGGCTGGCGTACGTCAACAAGGATTTCACCGTCGCTTTGGAGCGCCTGGCGCCGGTGTATCGGGCGTATCCGGAAGACATCAAGATCGCGCTGGCGTACGCCGAGTCGCGATTCCGTACCGAAACCAGCAGCGACGTTCACTTGAAGGACGCGGTCGAAACGCTGGACCACGTCCTCAAGCGTGATCCAGAAAATCTGTCCGCCAAGCACCTGCTGCTCGAGATCTACCCGCTCACCGCCAACACCGAATGGCTGGAGCGGCTTTCCGACGACGTCCTCTCCACTAACCCCGACGACACGCTCGCGTTGCTGGGCCGGATCACCGTCCGGTTGCGGCAGTCGCGACTCGACGAGGCGCTTGACGCCACCAAGCGGTTCGCCGAACTCAAACCGCAGGACCTGTCGTCGCGCATCCGCGTCATGCAGTTGATGCGCTCGCTCCAGAAACCCCCGGCCGAGACGCAGGCATACGCCGACGCGCAGTTCCCTGAGAACAAGATGGACCCGCGCCGCCTGCTTTTGCAGGCCCGCGCCGCCAATTACGCGAACGACAATGAGAAGACCGAGTGGTACCTCCAGCAGGCCGCGTCGCAGCCGCTGACCGATGCGGATTTTGTTCGCCATCTCACGAGCCTGTTCGACCAGCTCCAGCGGTACAAGGATTCGCAGGCGCTGCTCGAATCAGTCGCGACTCGCACCGGCGACCCTGACATCCTCCGCGTGCTCATCCAGCGGCTCTGGCAGAACGGTCGCAACGCCGAGATCGTCGAGCGGCTGGCGTCGATCGACGAGAACAGCCCCAAGGCAGACGCCGAACTCCTTGCGATGCGGGCCATGGCGTTCTACCAGATGCAGCAACCCGCCGACGCACGGCGCATCCTCGCCATCCTTAAGACCCGCAAGGACAGCCGTAAGGCCGCCGCCTGGGCGATCGCGCTCGAAGCCCGCTTCGAAGATTTCAGTCAGCCCCCCGCCGCCATCGCCACCAAGCTCGCCAGCGCCCTTTCCCGCGATCCGGAGAACGGCATCTTCCTTACCTGGCTCGCAGAGAACTATCACAACCTCGGCGAATACGCGCTGGCGCTTCGTCACTGGCATCGCGCCTCGATGATGCTTCCGAGTTGGTCGCGTCCGTTCGACGGGATGAGCCAGGCCTTCCTTGAACTCGGCCAGCCCGTCGATGCCGACGACGCCGCCACCGCCGCGGTCGAACGATTCGGCAACGCCTCGGCGATCCTCAATCGCATCCGCATCCGGCACCGGCTCGTCCAGGAATCCAACGACCTCCGCGGTGCAAAAGATCTGCTCTCGAAAGTCGAACAGATCCAGAAGAAAACGCCCGGCGAACCCCACACGCTCTCGATCTACGTCTCCCTTCTCGCCACCTGCGGCCAGCGTGACGAGGCGGTCAAGCAGATCCAGCAGGTCATTCAGTCCCCTGGCAAGTACGACGACGCCACGCTCCTGCGACTCGCCGCCATCAGCCGCAATGACGGGTACGGGCTCGAGGCGCAAATCCTCGACGCCAACGGCGACCGCGCGCCCACGCCGGCGATGGTGCTCATGCGCGCCATGCGCCTCGGCGACGCCGGCAACACCAGCGGCGGACTGCAACTGCTCAAGAACGCCGCCGCCAAATCCAGCGACAGCGCCGCGTGGCAGTTCGTCACCGCGCAGTACCTCGACGCCGTCAACGACGCGAGCGCCGACGACCTGTGGCGCAAGCTCGGGGATGCGAACGAAAAATCCCTCGCCGTCCAGCGCGACATCCTCATCAACGCTCGCGGGCTGCGGAAAGACCGCGCGTTCATCGCCAAGACCATCAACCGCCTGCGTGATCTCACCGGCGAAGACGGCCAGCAGTGGCGACTCGAACGCGCCCGCTTCCTCGTCGAGAGTCCCGACATCATGAAGGACGGCGTTGAAGCCGCCTTGCTGCTGCGCGAGATCATCGTCAACGCCCCGCGCCAGATCGAACCCAGGCTGCTCCTGGCCCGCGCTCAGGAACTCACGGGCAACACCACCGACGCCATCGAGCACCTGCGCGTCGCGCAGTCGGTCGATCCCCGTTCGGCGACCGTCGCGCTGGAACTCATCCGCCTGCTCCAGCAGCGCGGCCGATCCGACGAGGTGCGGGAGGTGCTCAAAACCCTCTCGACCACCGCGATGATGAACGCGCGCCAGCGCGTCATGCTCGCCTCGCTCATGGCGGATGCCGGTGATACGCAGCGGGCGATCGACCTGCTCAATCCCGACGAGGCCCGCGGCATCCTGCTCGCACCCGGCCGCGTGCTGCTCGCGGAGGTGTACCGCCGCGTCGGCGAATCCACCGGTGCCGCCAATATCTACGAGTCACTCCTCGCCGGCCAATCCCCCTCCGCCAGCGCCATCGCATCGGCGGCGGAGTTTTACGCGACCCAAGGGGACCTCGCCCGCGGGCGCGTCACGCTCGACCGATTGACCGTGACGTCAACCCAACCCGCCGACGCTGCGATCGCACGGGGTCGTTTCGAAGAACGCTTCGGCGCCTCCGAAGCCGCCACCAGGCATTTCCGCGACGCTGCGGAAACAGGCACCGAGGCCGGCCTGCTCGCGATCATCGATTACAGCCTGCGCCATCGCGATTTCGCACAAGCCGTCTCCGACGCCCGCACCGCAGAGAAAAAACTTTCGAACAGCACCGTCATCGCCAATCGCTTGCTCGAGGCCCAGGCGCTGGCGGCTCAAAAAGATGACGCAAAGAACCTTCAGCCGCTCATCGACGCGTTGTCGCGTGATCCGTCCCGCGCCGCCGAGGTCGAAGCGCTCAAGGCGCTTCACGACATCCGCGCCGGCCGGGTTCCGAAGTCGGACATCACCGCACGACTTCGCACGGTCGCCGACCGCTTCCCCCGTTTCCTGCCCGTGCAGGAGCAGGTGATCGAGAACTACCTTGAACAGAAGAAGTTTGACGACGCGGTCGCGATCGCTCGGCGGACCATGCAGGCGCTTCCCACCGATCCGTCGGCGGCGCGGCTTGCGGTCCGGGCGTTGCGATCGGCGCGTCTCTGGAACGAGATGCGCCTTGCCGCCGAACAGTGGAAAAGCCGCTCGTCGACCGGCACGCTCGAAGCCGACACCGCCATCGCCGAGGCAATGCTTGAAACAAAGAAGCCCGGCGACGCACTGGCGCAACTGGAACCGCATCGCGCCGCGATCAGGCAGGACGTTCGCTTCCAGCCCCAGGCCGCGGTGGTCATGGCGCGGGCGATGCTCGCGCAGGAGAACGGTTCCAGCGCCCGCGAACTGATGACCCCGCTGCTCAAGGACGTCGCAGGCCGGCGCATGTGGGTCATGATCGCGCTCGGTGCCGCAGGCTCGCTGAACGAATCGGTGCGCTGGCTCGAAGCCACCGCCGCCGCCACGCCGAAGGAAAACCTTGACGAGCGTCTTGCGCTGGCGACGGCATGGACGCAGATCGCGCGCAAGTACGACGACCGCAAGACACTCGATCAGGCCGCCGACAAGCTCGCCGACTACCTCACCGCCCGCCCGCGCGACGGCGAAGCGCTCTTGATGATGGGCACCGCGTACCTGCACCTTGGCAAGAACGACGCCGCCGAAGCCGCAATCCGCGCCATTCTCGAATCCAAGCCCGACCACGCCGCCGCCGCGAACGATTTGGCTTGCCTGCTGGTCTCCGAAAACCGCTCGCTCGACGAGGCCGAAAAACTCGCCCGCGTTGCGACCGCCCGGTTCCCCACGACCGCCGTCTTCCAAGACACGCTGGCGCGCGTGCTCTTGGCGAGGCAGCAGCTCGATGCATCGAAGGCGACGTTCGAAACGGCGCTGCGGCTCGACCCCGACCTGATCGACGCCCGCGTCGGCTACGCCCGCGTCCTCCACGACAAAGGCGACAGCACCGCCGCCGTCCGTGAACTCAAGCGCGCCGATACCCAACTCCAATCCAACCCCCAGGCCGCCAAACGCCTCGAAGCCGAACTGACCGCGCTTCGCGCCCAGCTCGCGAATAACAACTGATCGATTCTTTTCAGGCGAAATGTGGATTCGATCCACCAATTTGCACGGATCAACCCGAATGCTGGAAGAAGAAGTAGCCGCAGATGAACGGTAGAGTAGAGACCTGCCCGACCCTAATGCCGGGCAGGTCTCTGCTCTACCGGCTAATTCTTATTTCGCCACGATGACGATCGGGATGCTCGATTCGGCGATGCGGCTGGCTTGTTGATCGGTCACCGTCACCTTCAACACGTACCGGCCGAGGTTCAGACTCGCGGGGATGGTGACTTTGCGGGGTAGGAAAAAATCGCGCCTTCGATTGCGGCACAAATCGATCGCGGGGAACTTGTCTTCCCACACCGGCCAGCCTGATTCGTTATACAGCGCTAGCTGCCCTTCCAGTCGCGTTTCCCAGAGGTTCTTTTCGTTGAGCGTGGACGCAAAATTTTCGACTTCGGCGTAGACGATCACGGTGTGCGCCATGCCGGCCTCGAACTTCTGCGATTCAATCGGCGTGTAGTTACCCCAGGCCCGCACTTCCTTGCAGAGCACCGCATTGGGAATCGACAAATCTGACCGGCTGCGCAGCCGATCCGACATTTCGATCAGCGGCCGAATCTTGCGGTTCATCAGCATGTTGGTGTCGGCGCGGACACCGTTGCGGAAATTGGTCAGCCCGTCGATCAGCGCCGTCAGCACCTCGCGATCCTCCGTTGGCAGATTCGCGATGTCGGCGGCGCGGGGAACTTGCTCGTCGCGGGTGAAGAGCACGAGCTGGTAATCGAGCTGGCTGGGCAGATCGCGCGGATACTCGCGCGCCCGCCGGGCAAGCTGCTGCTCGAGCGATTCGGTGTTGCTCGGCGTCACCGGCGCGGGTGGCGACTTGACGACATCGGCTTTGATCGGCGAGGGGGCGACCGACGCAACACTGACAGCGGTGTTGGCGGTGGCGGCGTTGGCATCGATCGGATCGACGGGTTTCTCCGGCGTCACGAAGATCGCCTCAGGCGCGGGCTTTACCCCCGCCTGGATCGGCTTGACCGGGACCGGGACGTTGGCAGGGGGCGTGTTGCGGGGCGCGGGCTGGATGACCCGCACGCCGCTGGCAGCGGCGGGGTCTTCCTGCGCCCGAGCGGTGAGCAACGCCTCGATCGCCTTGGCGTGCTCTTCGGCTTGCCGGGCCAGACGATCGGGCTCCGGCACCTTCGGCGCGGCGTTTCCGGTGGTGTCGACGTCGCCTGTCGGCTCCGGCGCGGCGGTCTTCTCCCCCTTCACCACCACCACCGGCGGCTGAAGCGCAGGCACCAGGGCCTGCTGTTGAGGCGGCGAACCACAACCCACAACGATTAACGAGAAAGCCGTTCCAACGGCCAGTGTTCGACGTGTCATGTCCATCCTTGGACTAATTTCCAAACGCACTTTACCGCATCCGGGTGCGCCATTGCAACTCTTGACACCGCGATCAATCGACCGAACATAAACGACATGATCAAACTAGCCGCCTTCGCTGACGAAATTGACCCGAGCATCGACGTTCAGATCAAGCACCTGAAGCTGAACGGTGTCGGCCACATCGAATTGCGGATGGTCAACAAGATCAATGTGCTCGACTTCACCCCGGAACTGCGCAACGACATCCGCACCAAGACCAAAGACTCCGGCATCGGCATCAACTGCATCGGCTCGCCCATCGGCAAAGTGGCGATCGACAAGCCCTGGAGCGAGCATTTTGACCGTTTCAAGATCGCGGTCGATGCGGCCACGTTCTTCGGCGCGCCGATGATCCGCGTTTTCAGCTATTACCCGCCCGGCGGCGAAGGCAAGGGCGACGTGTTGCCGTTTAAGGATGAGATCGTCGACCGGTTCCGCAAAAAGGTGGAGTACATCAAGGATTTGCCGATCACGATCGTTCACGAGAACGAGAAGGGCATTTTCGGCGAGAAAGGCCAGCAGTGCGTCGAATTGATGCAGGCGGTGAACTCGCCGAAATTGCGGTCGGCGTTTGATTTTGCAAACTTTGTGCAGGCGAAGGAAAAGCCGCTCAACAACTGGCCGGGCCTGAAGCCGTATTCGACGCACATTCATATCAAGGACGCGGTGATGACCGACGGCCATGTCGTTCCGGCCGGACAAGGCGATGGCGACGTCGAGGCGATTGTCGTCGACGCCTGCAACAGCGGTTACAGCGGCTTCCTGACGCTCGAACCGCACCTGAAAGTCGCCGGGCATAGCCACGGCGAAACCGGGCCGGAGTTGTTCAAGACCGCAGTCGATGCGCTGAAGGCGATCCTGAAGCGAAATAACATCGCGATCGGGTCGTAAGGCGGCGTGCGTCTTGTAGGGTTTCGCCCATCGTGAGAAGCCGTGGTAGGCTCGCAGACGCCAACGGCTTGAGCAAACCCGCTTGTTGGGTTCGCCGTGCGAACCGATCGAGCGGAACGCTTCGCACGACCGAACCCAACAAAGCGCCATCCGACCGCGTGAAATCCGACTTATGCCGTGACATCCAGGTGCGAGGTTTCGCCATCCGTGGCGGCCACGTCTGGAGCGTGCCGGCGGCGGCGTTTTTTCTCTCGCGGGTCTTCGTGTCGATCATCATCGCCAACCGCTGAGATGGTATCGGCGCTTTCGACGAATTCATCGACGTTGTGATCGACAGACCCGCCGGACCTCAGCTTTTCAGCGGTTTTGCGGACCTGCGCGTCGCGATCAATCGCCGCCAGCTTCGCCGCTTGCGGCGTCTGAGCGATCGCCCCCGCGAATGGATTGATCTGGCTCATCCATGGCTAGTATCGGCAGGAAGAGTGGTCAGTGGCCAGTGGTCCATGGTCAGAAATGCGTCCGAATATCATTCTGACCACTGACCACTTTCACTTAATGCCCAGCACATCCCCGATCGCGTACCGGCCGGGCTTTTGCTGGCGCAACCATTGTGCGGCCTTGAGGGCACCGTGGACGAATGTGTCGCGATTGGTGGCTTTGTGGGTAATTTCGAGCCGCTCCCCAAGTCCACCAAAATAGGCGGTGTGTAAGCCGACCTCGTCGCCCATGCGGAGGCTGTGCATGCCGACTTCCTTTTGCGTGCGCGTACACTCCGCGCCGTGGCGGCCGTGCTGGAGGTCGGTTTTGGAGCGGCCCAAGGCGTCGAGGATCGACTTGGCGATCATCTCCGCCGTTCCGCTGGGGGCGTCTTTCTTGAAACGGTGGTGGCCTTCCAGCACTTCGACGTCGTAGTCGTCGCCGAGCATCTTCGCGACCTCGCCGACAATCTTGCACATCACCGTCACGCCCAGGCTCATGTTCCCCGCCTGTAAGATCGCGATGTCGCCTGCGGCGCGGTCGATGAGGGTGTGGTCCTGTTCCTGGAGGCCGGTCGTACCCACAATCATGCCGATCTTGCGATCGCGACACACCTTCAGCCAATGCCGCATGGCAGCGGGGACGGTGAAGTCGATGAGCACGTCGCACGGCACGCGCAGGTCCGAGGTGATCGGCACGCCGATCTTCCCGACGCCCGCGATCTCGCCCGCGTCCTTCTCCAAATGAGGCGAATCCCCCCGCTCGATCGCGGCGACAACTTTCAGCTCGGGGTTCTCGTTTGCAACCGCGATCAACCGCACACCCATGCGGCCGGCGGAACCTGTGATGGCGATGGTGGTCATTGTCTTGGAGGAGACAGCAGTCAGGAGACAGGAGACAGGAGAAATGCATTCTCCGACCTTCTGTCTCCTGTCTCCCGTCTCCTGTCTCCTTCTTCTAGTATTCCCTCACCGGCACGTTCGCGCCGGTTTCTTCGTCCGTCAGTCCGTCCAGCATGCTCACGTCGCCGCCGAGCGCGGTGACGATCGCTTCGAGCGTATCTGGCACCGCGATCGGGCGGTTCGACAGCTTGCCGGTCGGCTCTGATTTCGGGGCCATGTCCTGGACGGCCTTCATGTCGATGCCGGTGTGGTAGCGGACGGTTTCGTTCGGGTCTTTCAACTCATGGCCAGTCAGGATGCAGACGACGCGCTCGTCCTTGCCGATCGTTCCGTTGGCGAGCAACTGCGTCAGCCCCGCCACGCTCGCGGCGCTCGCGGGTTCGCAGCCGAAGCCGTAGCGGGCGACCATGGCGCGGTGCTCGCGGATTTCTTCGTCATCCACCTGCACGACGATGCCGTTCATCACGTCGATCGCCCGCAGCGCCTTGGGCAGATTGACCGGACGCCCGATCTCAATAGCGCTGGCGATGGTATGGGCGCGGTAGCCGGCCTCGTTCATCTGGCCGTAGTACTGATTGACCTTCTCGCGATCGAAGTTGCCGTCGTTCCAGACCACTTTCTGGTGGTTCACGATCTCGTACAGCGTATTGGCACCCTTGGCATTGACGATGCACAAACGCGGGATGCGCTTGATCAGGCCAAGTTCCAACATTTCTGAAAACGCCTTGCCGAACGCCGAGCAATTCCCCAGGTTTCCGCCGGGCACGATGATCCAGTCCGGCGATTCCCAGCCTAGGGCTTCGAGGATGCGGTACATGATCGATTTTTGCCCTTCGAGGCGGAACGGATTGACCGAGTTCATCAGGTAGATGCCCATCTGCGGCACCTGCGTGGTGATCTGGCGGACGCGGTAGAGGCAGGCGTCAAAATCGCCTTGCACTTGCAGCGTCATCGCTCCGTAGTCGAGCGCCTGCGACAGTTTGCCAAAGGAGATTTTGCCCGATCCGATGAAAACCACGCCCTGCATGTCGGATAGCGAAGCGAACATCGCCAGCGAAGCCGAGGTGTTGCCGGTTGAAGCGCACGCGACGCGCTTCGCCCCCACCATCTTCGCGTGCGTAAACGCCGCCGTCATGCCGTTGTCTTTGAACGAACCCGAAGGATTCAATCCTTCGTACTGAAGCATCACGCTGCCGGGCTTCATGCCGATGTGGCGCGCAAGCAGCGTCGCGTTCTGAAGCATCGTGCGGCCTTCGCCGATCGACACCACCTCCGCCTCGTCGCGGAAAAACGGCATCATCTCCCGAAACCGCCACACCCCCGAAAAATCGAGTCGGCCTTCAGTCTCCGAACCCTTGGTCGCCCAGCGGTGCTCAAAATAGTTGAGCGACTTGGGCACCGGCAGGCGCGACCAGTCGTACTTGATATCCAGCAACGACCCGCACTTGGTGCAGGCGATACGGACTTCATCAACGCCATAGGTGGTGCCGCAGGCGGGGTTCAAACACTGCTGATAAGCGCGGTCGGTCATGTCAGGATCGGATTATCAACAAGATCGGGAGAAAACCAAACCAACGCGAGGGTTCGCTAGCGGATGGAGCGGCGTTTTTCGCGTTCGGCGTCGCGCCTACGCTGGTTTTCGGTGGCGCGGCTCAGGGCGCGTTTTTCGGCACCGCTGAGGCTGTGCATGCCGCGCTCGGCCACCTTTGCGAGGATGCGGTCGACTTCCTGCTGCTCGTCCACTTCCGCCTGCTGAGCGCGATCCTTGTTCCACTGCTTGAAATTCTGCTGCTGCCTCAACAGGAATGGCCCGGCGACCCACGGGGCGAGAAAGCCGAACGCCAGCCCGCCGAGGTGGGCGGCGTCGGAAAAATTTCGGTCGCCGACGGTGGTCAGCACGTACAGGATCGCCAGCAGCGCCGCGAAGACGCGGATGGGGATGATCATGAACAGGCGGATTTCCGGGTAGAGGTACGCTACCGCCCCGATGGTCGCGAGCACCGAACCGCTTGCGCCGATGAGATAGACGCCCCACTGGCCGGTGATCGTCACCATGAGCAGGTACACCAGCCCCGCCGCGATACCGCCGAGCGTGTAGAAGCCGAGCGCCCGTTTCCAGCCCCAGCGTTGTTCCAGCGTGGGGAGGAAAAAGTACATCGACAGCATGTTGAAGAAGATGTGCCCGCCGTCGCCGTGGAGGTATTGGTAGGTCACCCACCGCCACACCTGCGCGAACTCACCGTACGTGGAGAAGCGCAGCCCACCCCAATCGAGCGCGAAAATGTAAGGCGTTTCAAAAATTTTCAGCAGGAAAAACGCCAGGTTCACCGCCAGCAGCACGATCACCATCGGCGTCATCGGCGGAAACCGGATCTGGATGCGGGACGAGCCCGAATCGCCTTGATTGTAACCGCGGTCTTGCCAGCCCATGCTCGTTACTCCTGCTTGGCGCGATAGAACCGCTCGTACAACAACAAGGTCGCGATCGACTTGCTGTCGATGATTTCGCCCGTGCGGATTGCATTGACGCAATCATCGAACTTCATTGGCGACAACTCGACCTGTTCGCCTTCGTCCAGGTGCGTCGTTTGCTGCGTCAGCCGGGTGGCGACGTAAATGTGCATTTTCTCGGTCAGGATGCCCGGCGAGGCATAAAAGCTGGACAAGTGCGTGAGCTTGCCCGCCAGATACCCCGTCTCCTCCAGCAGCTCCCGGCCAGCACAGTTAATGGGGTCTTCCTTCGGTTCCAAGGTGCCGGCGGGCAGTTCGAGCAGGTATTCGCCAACGGTGTAGCGGTAATTGCGGATCATCAGCACCGTGTCGTCCTCCAGGATGGGCAGGATGACCACCGCGCCGGGGTGGACGCAAATTTCACGCGTATGGCGTGAACCGTCTTCCAGCGATTTCAAATGGTGCAGCTCGAGCCGGATCTTCTTGCCGGTGTAGAGCACCTGTTTTTCGATGACGTCGAAGCTCATGCCCGGGATTATACAGTTGAACCGCCCGGCGTCCTGTCTTGGCGCGCAGGGGGAATTGCAAACAGGGGCAGGATGCGTATCTAGGGTGCTGAATGACGAACGGTTTCCAACTCGCCACCCTGCTGCTTCAGATCGCGACGATCCTCGCGCTCAGCCGCGCCATGGGAGTGCTTTTCGCGCGCCTGCGCCAGCCGCAGGTCATTGGCGAGATGCTCGCGGGCATCATGCTCGGGCCCAGTCTGCTGGGATGGGTCGCGCCGGGAGTCTATCTCACGCTCTTTCCGAACTATTTCGTCGACGGAGTAGTCCGATCGTCGGTCGACTATCTCGACGCGCTCTCGCAGGTGGGCGTGGTCCTGTTCCTGTTCATCGTGGGCCTGGAGTTCGACCCCGCGATGATCCGCCAGCGCGGACGGGCGGCGATCGCGATCTCCGCATCCAGCATTGTCGTCCCATTCGCGATGGGTTTCGGGCTGGCGTACGGGCTTAAGTCCTTCTTCGATTCTGAACAACAGGCGAATTTTCTCCCCTCGGCATTGTTTGTCGGCGCCGCCATCAGCGTGACGGCGTTTCCGGTGCTGGCGCGCATCCTGGCGGAGCGGAATCTTCAGCGAACGCCCCTGGGCGTAATCTCCATCACCGCGGCCGCGATCAATGACGTGCTGGCGTGGGTGCTGCTGGCGGTGGTGGTCGCCATCACGGGCAGCGGTGGGTCGCAGGGACCGCTATGGAAGCTCGGACTTACCGCAGCGTACATCGGGGGCATGTTGCTGGTGATCAAGCCGCTGCTCGTCCGGCTCAACCGCCTCTTCGACGCTAGCGGCAGGCTCACCCACAGTGTCGTGGCGATCGTGTTTCTCGTGCTGCTGCTGTCGGCGTTCACGACCGAAAAAATCGGCGTCCATGCGCTGTTCGGCGCGTTCGTCGCCGGCTTCATCATGCCTAAAGGGTCAGACTTTGTGCGATCCCTGACCGAGCGGCTGGAAGATTTCACGATCGTCTTTTTGCTCCCGATCTTCTTCGCCTACGCGGGCCTCAGAACGGACCTGACCGGCATCTTTAACGTGCAGGACGGTGCGGTCACGCTGCTGATCATCGTTGTCGCGTGCGTCGGAAAGATCGGCGGCGCCGGGGCTGGCGGGCTGCTGAGCGGGCTGTCGAAGCGCGACGCGCTGGGCCTGGGCGTGCTGATGAACACGCGCGGACTCATGGAATTGATCATCCTCACGGTCGGGCTGGAATTGGGCGTGATCAGTTCGACGGTCTACGGCATGATGGTGATTATGGCGCTGGTGACGACCGCGATGACCGCGCCGCTGCTGTCGCTGGTACGTCGCGGCGGCGTGCCCGACGCGGTCCGCTCGACGCAGGACGACAAAATTTACACCGTGCTCATCCCGGTCGCCCGACCCGAGTCTGGCGGGCCGCTCCTGGAGGTCGCGGCGCACCTCGCCGGGCCTGAGCCGAAGAATCGCCGGCTCGTGGCGCTGCACCTGGACCGGATGAGCGGCGCGGACCTATACCGCGGCGTCGCTGGCGGGATGGCCCACCCCGCCGCCGCCGAATCGCTCGCGCCCCTGCTTGAGCAAGCGGAGGAACGGGGAATTTCGGTAGAACCTCAGAGCTATTTCAGTCGCGACATCGCCAGCGACATCGCCCGGCTCGCGCGGTCGACCAATTCCGACCTGGTCCTGATCGGCCATCACACGCCCGTCTTCGGGCGCGCCCTGCTCGGAGGCGTCGTACACCGCGTGCTGACAGGGACCGATTGCGATGTCGCGGTGTTCGTCGATCGTGATTTCCAGCAGCCTCGTCGAATTCTCGTCCCGTTCCTCAACAGCACGCACGACCGCCTCGCGCTGGACATGGCAGGTCGCATCGCACGCGGGACCGGCGCCGCCATCTCCATTATCCATGTCAGCAAGACCGGCCCGGACGACTCGGCGTCCGCGGCGATGGAAAAATCCTTCACCGACCCGACGCAGAAGCAAAAGGTCGGCATCAAGGTCGTCCACGACGATTCCCCGATCGAAGCCGTGCTGAACGAGCTGTCCGGGCATGATCTGGTCGTGATCGGCGTGTCCGAAGAGTGGGGTCTGGAATCCAGCCTGCTCGGTTTCCGCGCCGAGCGCATCGCCACCGAAAGCCCGACGAGCCTGCTGATCGTGCGTCGCTACCAGCCTTCGGGCGCGTGACGCGCGACGAGGACGATTCAAAAAAAAACGAACCCGATTCGGGTGCATCTTGTCGTTCAGCATGAGTTTAAGATCGACCCTTCGCGAATTGGTGCCATCCCCGGATTGTCCCTACAATCGCACGGACACAAAAAGACGTACGGGCTCGCGCCTGCGGCTTTCGAGGAACAGCAGTTGAGCACAGCGACAGATCAAACCCAGACGTTTTCCCTCCTCGGCGGCGAGAAGGATTTCGATCAGCCGTTCGACGTGGAGTCGGAGGAGATGATCGTCAACATGGGTCCGCAGCACCCGTCAACGCACGGCGTGCTGCGGATCGAGCTGCGCACGGATGGGGAATCGGTTCTCAGCGCCACGCCGCACCTGGGGTATCTACACCGCTGCAAGGAGAAGATCGGGGAGAACCTCCCCTACTACCAGTTCATCGGTTACACCGACCGCCTGGACTACCTGGCGGCGATGAACAACAACCTCGCCTGGTCGATGGCGGTGGAGCAACTGGCGGGGATCAGCGTGCCGAGGCGGGCGGAATTCATCCGCGTGATCGCGGTGGAATTGAACCGCATCGCGTCGCACCTGGTGAGTTTTGGAACCTACGGGCTGGACATGGGCGCGTTCACGCCGTTTCTGTACGCGTTTCGCGAGCGCGAATACATCCTGGATTTGTTTGAGCAGATGTGCGGCGCGCGGCTTACATTGAGCTACATCAATATCGGCGGCGCGACGTGGGACTTTCCGCCGGCGTTTGCGGACAAGCTCATCGAGTTTCTCGACTACTTCGAGCCGAAGATCGACGAATACAACCGGCTGCTGACCTACAACCACATTTTCGTCAAACGCACCGCTAAGCTCGGCGTGATCAGCAAGCAGCTCGCGATCGACTGGGCGCTCTCCGGCCCGTGCATCCGCGCCAGCGGCGTGCCGATGGACCTGCGTCGCGATCGTCCCTACAGCGTTTACCCGGAACTGGAGTTCGACGTCGTCGTCGGCAAAGGCGAACTCGGAACGCTGGGCGATTGCTGGGACCGGTACTGGATCAAGATGGCGGAGATGAAACAGTGCTGCCGGATCATCCGCCAGTGCGTGGCGATGCTGCCGGACGGGTTATTCCGCGCCAAGATCCCCCGCAACATGAAAGTGCCCGCAGGCGAGATCTACGTCGAGGCGGAGAACCCGCGCGGGCATCTTGGTTTCTATATCGAAAGCCAGGGCGGCACGATCCCGTACCGCGTGAAAATCCGCGGTCCAAGCTTCGTGAACCTTGCGGTGTTACCGGAACTGGTGCGTGGTGTATTGATCGCCGACATACCTGCAATTGTAGGCTCGATTGACATCGTCATGGGAGAGGTGGACCGCTGACATCTCTTGACCCACTGGCGTGGCGCTTAGTTTTTCGCAAGTCGAGATGTTTGAAGCAGTTACGACTCGACAAATGCAGCACTCCGTTTCGTGAATTTTTGTACAAAGTCTTTCAAGTCGGGTGCTCGGATTGCACGATACTCGCCATAGATGATTGCTCGCGCGTCCCTCCAAACAAGAGGTTAATCGGACGCGTTGGCACGAATGGAAGGTTGGGTGCAGTTCCGTGGGTCGAAGAAGAATGCTTGTTTATTATGAACGTCCGCAAACGTTGGCGAACCTGAAGCTGATCGTTGGGAAATCCGTCGAGCTGATTGCCGCCGGCGATTTGCCTACGTTGGAGGCGGCGATCCGGTTGTACCAGCACGTGGACGCAATCATTGCCGAAAAGAGCACCACGCGCAATACCGCCATCACCACTTTGCGGCTGGCGGAACAGAATCAATCGGGTGCCAAACGCGTGCTGCTGGTCGAGCATGACGCAATGGCGGGCGTCTACGACGCGGTCCACGACCGGACAGTGACAGCATTGCTATTTATGCCGATCAACCCGGAACAGTTGCGTGAAACGCTCCGCAGCACCGTTCCTGAAGCCGCGCCGATCGAAACCACTGTCCGCCGAATGCCGGAGAACGCTCAGCACATGACCGGTGATCGTCGGATCAGCAACACGCCCGCCCGCGTGCTCTAACCGCTGGATCGTGCTATAAAAATCGAACTCCCGCGACGCCGACGCAGAAACCGGCGATGCGGACTGCAACGCCGCAGAGGTGCTTCACAATCCCTTGGTCGGGAAGGTGATCGAGCTCTCTGCGGCGTTTTCTTTTCGCCGCAGCTTGTCGCGGGCTTTTTTTGGTCGATCGAGCAAAGACACCCGCTTCAAGATGCGTCGCTATATCGCAGCGTCCGACGAATCGCCTGCGTACCCCACGACCGCGATCTTCAACCGATCCGCCAACTCCAGCACTTTCGGCTTCTCAAGGATGATCGTCGTCCGCGGCGTCAGCACCAGGCATGCGGCACCGGCGGCCTTGAGCTTCTCGATCGTCGTCAGCCCGACGCTCGGCACGTCGATCCGCATGTCCGCGTGCGTGTTGGCGACCTTGATCAGCGTCCACCCTCCGCGCGGACACAACTGCCCCGCCCGCTCGATCATGCGGTCCGTCCCCTCGATCGCTTCCACCGCCAGCACATTCTGGTCCGCGATCGCGATCGCCTGGCCGATCTCCAGCTTGCTGATCGTCCGCGCCAGCTCGTAACCAAACCGGATGTCCGCCCACTGCGACTCGGTGGGCTGGCGGCGGGTCATCACGCCGGCGGTGGCGAGGTGTTCGGGGCAATACTTCGTCGAATCGCTCAACGGAAATCCTTCCGCTTCCAACGCATTAGCGACGCTCTGTAGCAACGTCTGATCCCGCTTGTCCCGGCGGATCTGCTTCAGGAACAGACTCAGCGTCCGCAGATCGGGAATATATTGTACCAGCGTCCACTTCTCATACAGCCGCGCCTTGCGAACCCGGCCGACCATGATCGCTTCGTCGCATCCGTACTTCCGAAGCGTCCGAACCCACGAGCCCAGCCGCGTAATCCCCACCGGATGATATGCGTCAACCTCGTCCCTCAAATCCGGCCAGGCGCTCCCCCGCAATGCGACCGCGACCACGCGCATTCCCGCACGCTTCGCGCCACGCGCCACCAAGAATGGGAAAATGCCTTCGCCGGCGATGATGCCCAGGGTGTGAGGCATGAGTGGAGTGTCGAGTGTCGAGTGTCTAGTGTCGAATGTCGAATCAGGTTCAGCCGATTCGACACTCGGCATTCGATACTCGACATTCTCAAGTCACCGCATGATCCAGGTCTCGTGCGTTTTGCGGATCGGATCGATGCCTGGGTAGACCTCATCGCCGGAGACGGCGTAGTCGAGCTGGAGGGTTTTGAAGAGGATGACCGGCTTGCCGTCCTGCCCGACCCAGGGCTTGCCGGCGGAGTCGGTGAGCTGAACGTTTTCGCCGCTCAGGCCGCCAATGAACAGGCTGAAGCTGCCCATTTCGGCATTGGGTTCTTCCCAGATCGCCACGCCGTCTTTGGCTTCATCATCCCCCACGCGAATGACGTCGGCGACTTCGATCGGCGTTTCCAGCAGCTTGTTGCCGGTGCGCGATTTGATCTTGTTAAACACCGCCTTGGACACGCCTTTGTCGGACCGGATCGCTTTCCCGTCCTTGGTCACGAGCGTGAACATGGGGAGAAAATCCTGCTCTGTGTCGGTTTTGTTGGTGACCGTGTAGGTGAAATACCAAAACGCCTTGGGAACAGGCGATCCGGGAATTTCGACGACAATTCGCCGCGGGTGGTTGTATTGAAGCTTCAGTTCCCACGAAACCGGGTACTTGCTGGGCTCCGGATACGCTGACGCGAGCCGGGCGGCGACAACAATCGTCGCAAAGCATGCGACGGGGAATGCAAAACGCTTCATCATCATGGTGCGGTTCCGGGTAGTGGTTCGGTGGTTACTTCGAAGGACTTAAACTCCGCTTGCGGCTTCGGTTGCGGCGTCAATTTCGGGCTTGGCTTGCCCGGCAACCCAGTCGTGTTATTGTCCCGCTGCGTGAGTGGACTGTCAAATATCTTCCGTTGGCGCGACGGCAAACGCGACGGGGAGCACCTCCACATCCGCCTGATTGAGCCCGACGAAACCGACGAAGCCCTTCGCCTGCTGCTCGGCCAGCACGGTCGGAAGGCGGACGACGCGGTCGTCGTCGACTTCGTCCGATACGCCCGGCACCGAGAAATCGACCTTAAACAGACCTTCGTCGCCGTTTCCGGCGATAGAATCGTCGCGGCCTGCCTGCCTGTGGTGGCACCCGGTCGGACCGCGCTGCTGATGACCAGCACCGCCGGCTCGTCCCGCCAGATCCCCGGCGCGATCGCCGGTTGCGTCGCAGCCACCTGTAACGCGCTGGATCCGAAAGAGGTCGAGATCGCGCAACTTCTGCTCGAACCTCCCGACACACGTACTGCCGCGGCGCTGCACGAGCACGGATTTTCGGAACTCGCGACGCTCATCTACCTCCAGCGGTCGGTCACCAAAATCCCCCCGCCGCCGCGCCTGCCCCAGGGGTGCGATCTGCTGAGCTACACACAAGAGAATCACGACCACTTCGCACGCGGCATTCTCGCCAGCTACGAGCACTCGCTCGACTGCCCGCTTCTCCACGGCCGGCGCGGGATCGAGGACGTCATCGCAGGCCACAAGGCCTCCGGCGAGTTCGATCCCAGCCTCTGGTTCTGTCTCATCGAACAAGAGATCGAACTCGGCGTCCTGCTGCTCTCTCCGGTTCGCAGCCACGGGCTGATGGAGCTGGTCTACATCGGCCTCGCCCCCCACGCGCGCGGCCGTCGGCTCGGCGACTACTTCGTCGACCTTGCCCTCCACTCTACCGCCTCAGAAGAACTCAAACTCCTCACCCTCGCCGTCGATGAATGCAACGCCCCCGCCCTCCACCTCTACTACCGCCACGGCCTCGGCGAAGTGCATCGCCGACTCGCGATGATCCGGCACGTCAGCTAACGCGATCCCCCAAGCCCCCTCGTCAGGACGTAACGCAAACAGCGCAGCGATCCCAAGTGCCTGCCCAACGGATCGACAGCGATGGAGCTTACTTCTTCGCCGGCGCGGCTTCCCCGCCGGGGCCGCCCTGGGTGTTCTGGTAGATGATGCCGCCGACGGAGGCGAAGAAAATCAGCATGGGCATGATGAAGGGGCTGACTTCCAGGCGGGATTCGAGGGCGCTGGTGTCGATGCCTTGGAACTTATAGATCACGCCCATGATGCCGAAAATGAGCATCAGCGAGCCTTGCAGGCTTGTGAACATCATAACGCTGGT
>JBBQQZ010000027.1:0-18115 GCA_038215325.1 Tepidisphaerales bacterium
ACGATCTTCTATCCGTACCCGTCGCAGGACGAGTTGGACGACAAGCATCACACATGGTGGCGCAGTGCGTCGATGGCGTAGGTGATCGTCGATTGAAGTGAACGATGGTGACGCTCCGTCCCGCCGGCTAGGCGGGGCGGAGCGTCACGTTTAGAGTTCCGGCGGGCGCAGAAGCGTAGACCACGCGCAACTCGTCGTCGCTTTGATAGGCGCGGTCGGGCGCGATCTTGTACGGCATATCGACCGTCACGCTCGGCGCACCGAACGGCCACGGCTTCACCAGCAGCACGTCCGGAGTCGGGCGGTGCAATTGCAGCTTGGTCGTGACACTGCCCGGGCGCGTGTGCAGCGGGTGCGTCATCGATTCAGGCGGGGTGGTGCAGCAGATCGCCAGGCTGATGATGTCCATCGCCTGGAGCAGTCGGAAGTTGAACTTCAGTTTGTCTTCCTCGGGATCGGTCCAGCTATCGGCGATGCCCAGCCGCAGCGGCTTATCCACTCTCAAACCGAGTTGGCCACGGAGGCGTTCGAGCAGCTCGATCGCCTGGTGCTGAAGCTTGTTGATATCAAACTGCTGGCGCATCTGCTGGACGTCAAACCGCGACGGCTGGTTGGTCGAGATACTGCCCGCCGACAGCGAGAGGGCGTGGATCGCGACCAGCAGGCCGGCGTATGGGTCGATCGCCGCGGCGCGGCGGGCACCTTCGATCCAGACCTTATGGCTGATCGAGCGAGGTGTCTCGAACACGTCCAATGGCAGCTTGGCGGGAGAAAGGGTCGGGCGATCGTCGTGCAAAGGCCAGCCGCAATCGTGATTGGCGATGCCGAGTAGCGTTGGTTCCAGCGGATCAGGCCTGGCGAACTGGGCATTCCCGACCTGCCGGGCAAGTTGCCCCGACAGCAGCGCATGGTCGTGCTGGGTGATCAGCCACAAACCCGCAGTTTCACGACGACGAATCATTCCGCCGGAGTATAGCAAAGGTGGGTGAGATGTCGCATGACGGGCATCTGGTAAGCCGGGGGTTGAGTAGTTACAACAGTCGTCCATGCCGGTCTCAGATACTGTTTTGCTGCTGTCGCTGCTTCTGCTGCTTCGGGTCGGACACGCGCTGCTCATCAGCGGCTCGGTCCGCAGCAAGAACGCCGCCGGCGCGATCGTAAGACTGCTTCTGGATCTTTCCGTCGCATGCTTGGCGCTCTGGGCGATCGGTGCGGCGTTCGTGCCCGTGCCAGCGGGGGACGAGACCAGATACATCACGTGGTCGCACTTTCTGGGTTTCGGGGAAAGCTCACGTGTCGCGTTCCGGGTGCTCCCGTATATCTTGATCGCCACCGCCGCCGTCCAAGGCGCGACGGCGGAGCGGACGCGGGTGCTGCCGGTGCTCATCGTCACCGGGTTGATCGCGATCGTGCTGCCCATTCTGGAACAGATCAGCTTTCGCACGCGTATGCCAGATTCCGGGATCGGCCTGGCCTGCCTGCTAGGCGGGTCGGCGGCGTTGGTGGCGGCGAACAGGGTCGGGGCGCGTAAGGGAAAGTTCAATCGCGACCAGTCCGTCAATTTCGTCCCCGGCCACAACATCTCGCTTCAACTCGTGGGGTTGCTGGTGCTGATGGTCGCGTTCGTCGGCATCTCACCTTCAGCCGGTACGCTTCTTTGCGCCAGCGCCGCAGCGCTGGCGGGGGCGACGTTCGGGTCGATCAAGTTCGGGAAGATCGACACCGGCCTCACCATTGCCGCGACGCTCGGCGGGCTGTGCGCGGGGGGCGTGGGGCTGAACCCGACGTGGATCGCGGTGCTGGTGGGCATTACTGTGGGCACGATCGTCCCGTTCGCGGTGATGACGCTGGAAGTTCGCTTCCGAATCGACGACGTCACCGCCGCCATCCCCACGCACGTGGTGGGCGGGCTGGTCGGATTGGCCGTGGCGTCGCTGGTTGCATTTGTGCGTGAACCGAGTTGGTGGATTTTCGCCTGGGCCGCGCTCTCTATCGCCACGATGGTGATCGGCGGCGCGATCGCGTTTTGCGTCTTCTTCGTGCTGAATTCGTCCAAGCGAGTCCGCGTGACCGAAGACGCCGAGTTCGACGGGACGGACCTTGCGGAACTAGACGTCAACGCCTATCCCGATTTCCAGCAGACGATGATCAAAAGCTACCACCTGCGCGAAATGTGATCGCGACGGGCCGCTAAAGCTTGTTCCAGTCGAACCTGACGTGGTTCCTGCGCATCGCACGTTCGAACATCAACATCTTGTAAGTGAACGTGATCTCGTCCTGGTACTCGGTTTCGCCGAGAAGCGTCTTGGGCAGCAGGCCCACGAGCGTGCGTTTCTTAAACGCGCCCAGCAGATCGCTGACGATCAGTGCCGCCGCGACATCGGCGCTCCATCGGCGGAGGTGACGCGTGGCGGGCGTCGGCGGGGTCGGGCCGGTGAGTTTCTCCTTGTCGAGCGAGTGCGGGATGTGCGCCAGTTGCGGGAAGTGCCTGTTGAACAGTTCCGGGTAGCTCTTCTCGTTATGCAGCGGAACCGCATAACGTACGCGCGACGCCAGCACGTCCCACGACGCGTACGGCGTGATCGCCTCGGCGACGCTCAGGTGCTGAAGAAAGACGCTTCCGTAGTAAAACCGCTGGCGGCAGAGCAGGTCGCAATAGAGCATCGGCTTGGTCGAGGCGATTGCGGTCTCGACGAACGATCGCATCGAGCGCTTGGCGCGCACCGCCAGACGCGTTTGCAGCGGCTCGAACATCAAGTTCGCCCGGTGCTTGTGCATGATGAATCGCTTGTCGACTGAGGTAAGCAGGTCATCGATGGACAGGTTTTCGTCGTCCTTGGCGAAGTGAGCGTTGCCGCTGGCCAGCAGCGAGCCTCGCATCGTGCCGTCGCCGAGATAGCCGCTGACCAGCGGCATCCCCCGGTGCCTGCGCGCCATCTTGCTTGTAAGGTTCCGGCCGGTGATGAAACCGCCGGAAGTGAAGCAGAACGGGTCGTCGAACAGGTCAAGAATGCGCGGCTTGGCGCGAAGGATTTCCAACGGGTGGTGCATCGCGGTGGCGATCTGCGTGGCGAGCATCGTTTCGATCTCTCGCGTCGCCAGCGTCGCGGCGTGGAGCTTTGCTTTGCCCTGCGTAGACGCGATTGCAAACAACAGCCGGCTGTCGTACCCGCCGGTGAGCGGGAAGTTGATTTCGGCGTGCCCGCGAAGCTGCGTGGTCAGCGAATGCGAAGCCGCGTTGAACGCATGCTCGATGACGTTCTCCTGCGACGTCTCAATGCGATCGAACGGCAGCGGTCCGTAGGTGCGATCGCGGAGGATCTTGCCCGTTGAATCGACCGTGCGAACGCAGGCGGCGGGGAGGTGCCGGTAGTCGGTGACGACGGACTGACCGTCGACGGGCTGGTTGTAGCGAATCCACGCGGCGATGGCGTCGTAGTCGGGTTCGTTGTCGCTCAGCCCTGCGCCGCAGATTGCCAGCACATCGCTGCCAGCAACAAATCGTCCGCCATGCGTGCCGGTGTACAGCGGGCGCAGGCCCATCGGGTCGTTGATGATCGTCAGCTCGCGCTTTCGGCGGTCGTCGATCACTATGACGAACGTGCCGAGCAACTCGCGCAGCGGCGTCAGTTCGTCCTTCGCCACCACGCCGGCGACCCAGTGCAGCAGCGAATCGGGGTCGCGATTTGTCGCATGCCGGACCATGCCCCAGGAATAGATCGCTACGTCGGCGGTGCTGTCGTGCCAGCGGTGAAGGTGGTTGTGGCGTGCAAAGCAGCTTGCGGTGGCGGGGCGTTTGGGGTCGCTTGCAAGCGTGAGGTTCTCCGTGTGCTCGAACGGGTTATGCATGCCCGCAGGATCGCCGCCGATAATATACAGGTTGTTCTGGTCACCCGGCAGCCGCTCAAGAGCAGGCGTACCCTGGCCGACGGTCTCCGCAATGACTTGCATGGAGAATACATCGACCCGATTCGTGGATCAGTGGAACTCGTTCAGTCGTCGCCGTTGGTATCGGACTTGGGTTGGATCGGCGTAAGCAGCACAGACGTCACACGCCGCCGGGTCATTCCGGTGACGGCGGCGTTGTAGGGGCCCATTTCGACCGTATCCCCGACCCGCGGCAGACGCCCGAGTGTGTGCGTGATGTACCCGCCGACGGTGTCGGCTTCCTCGATCTCAATCGATGCCGGCAGGTTCAGTCGCACACGCAGTTCATGCAGCGGGAACTCGCCGTTCACACGGGTGTTCGCGCCTTCGGTCACCACGTCCTTGGTCTTCTTGTCGAACTCGTCGTCGATCTCCCCGACGATCTGTTCGATCACGTCTTCGAGCGTCACGATCCCCTGCGTCGCGCCGTACTCATCCACCACCACCGCCATGTGCTTACGCGTCGCCTGGAATTGCCTGAGCAGCACCTGCACCGACACCAGTTCCGGCACATGCAACACGTCGCGCTTGATCTTCATCAGATCGACATTGCCGCTGCCGATGACGTGGATGCCCGCCCCCGGCTTCCCACCTGCGATGGCGATCGCCTGGCCATCCGGCGACTTCTCGTCCACGAAGCGGAGTCGGCCGGGGACAAGCTTCAGGTGGGTCAGCAGGTCCCGGGCGTGGATGAAGCCGACGACGTCGTCGATCCCCTTGCCGCAGAGAGGAAATCGCGTGAACTCGCTCTTCTGGACGAACTTCAGGATTTCCCCGATCGGCTGGCCGACGCGGAGGAACTGCACGTTGGTCCGCGGGGTCATGATCTGCCGCGCCAGAAGCTCACCGAAGGCGAAGGCGCTCAGCAGGATCGTCGAGTGCTCTCGCCCGATCTCGCCGGATGCGATCGCCTGGCTGAGCAGTCCGCGCAGCTCCTCTTCGGTGTGCGGCATCCCGCCGTGGGCGTGGTGTCCGAGGTTGACGCCGACGAGCCGTAGCAGCAGGTTGCTGGCGTAGTTGAGGGTCCAGATCAGCGGATAGAGCAGGTAGGTGAATGCGATCAACGGCGGCGCGAGGATGGGCAGCATCCGGTCAGGAAAGAAGATGGCCAGATTCTTGGGAGCCACCTCGCCGACGACGACGTGCAGCGCGGTGGCGATGGTGAGCGCGATCGCGATCGCCAGCGCCGAATGTCCGCCCGGAGGGATCGCGAAGCCCATCTTCGCCAGCAGCGGATCGAGCAGCGCCGCTATCGCCGGCTCGGTCACCGCGCCCAGGCCGAGCGAGGCGATGGTGATGCCCAATTGGCAGGTGGACAGATACAGGTCCAGCTTCTGCTTGACCTTCAGCGCCGCCTTAGCCAGCAGGCTCGTCTCCGCGAGTACCGCCAGCCGCGACTGCCTCGCCCCGACCGCCGAGAATTCCGCCGCGACGAAGTAGCCGTTGAGCGCGACGAGTCCGAACGTCGCAAGAAGCTTCCAGATGATCTCGATCACGCGGCGGTTGTACCGTGGACGAGCCGGTGCGACAACGACCCCCGCGCCCTACGCACGATGCAGCCCGCCGTCCGGGAGGCGGGCCTGCGTCCAATCGACGGTCGTGTTGGTACACGGGAACTTGGCGGCGAGCGTTTCGTCGAAGTCGATGCCGAAGCCCGGTTTGTCGTTGGCGTAGAGGTAGCCGCCGTGCAGTTCAGGGCAGCCGGGAAAGACGTCCAGGGAGGCTTGATTAAAGCCGGAGAACTCCTGGATGCCAAAATTGGCGCTGGCGAGATCGAGGTGGACGTTGGTCGCGTGGCCGACGGGGGAGACGTCGCCGGGTCCGTGCCAGGCGGTTCGCACGCCGTGCAGTTCGCCGAGGATCGCGATTTTGCGCGCCGGCGTCAGCCCGCCCATCTGCGTGATGTGCATCCGCATGAAATCGATGAGCCGTCCCGTGATGAGCGGCGTCCATTCGCGCGGGTGGTTGAACAACTCGCCCATTGCCAGCGGCGTGGTGCAGGTCTGTCGGATGTTGGCGAACCAGTCCATGTCTTCGGGCGCCAGGGCGTCTTCAAGGAAGAAGAGGCGGTACTGCTCCAACTGCCTGGCAAAATCGATCGCCAAGGCGGGGGAGAGGCGTTCGTGGACGTCGTGCAGTATTTCGACCTCCGGGCCGAGCGCGGCACGGACGTGTTCGATGGTTTCGAGGGTCTTGCGCACGTAGGCGCGGGGATCGTAGTACGCACCGGGCAATGCGCCGCGTGGCCGCGGGACGTCGGCTCCGGCGCCGCCGTAGCCGCGGCATTGCACGCGCACGTGTCGCACGCCCGTCTCGACCAACTTGCGCACGGAATCCGCGACTTCGTGCGGATCTTTTCCGTCGGCGTGCCGGTACACCGCCGCCGCCTCGCGGTATTTCCCGCCGAGCAACTGATAGACGGGCATGTTCGCCAGCTTGCCCTTGATGTCCCACAGTGCGATATCGATGCCCGCCACGGCGTTGTTCAGCACGGGTCCGTTGCGCCAGTAGCCGTTGTTCATCGCCAGGTGCCAGATCTCTTCGATCTGCTGCACATCGCGGCCGACCACCAGCGGCTTGAGGTGTTCTTCAACCGCCGCTTTGACGGCCATGTATCGCTGGGTGAACGTCGCGCAGCCGAGACCGTAGAGGCCGGGCTCCGACGTCTCCACTTTCACCACCACCAGCGGGATACCCGCCGGAGCGGTCAGGATAACGCGGACGTCTCGAATCGTTGGCATGCGGGTTGTTCCTTTGACTGTCGATGATACCACCGATCGCATGGCTGCTAAACCGACGCGGCACAGGCGCGGGGTCACAACCCCGGCAATGGCATGTTCCCTTTCCCGGTACTCCGGGCGAGGGGGTCGGGTCGGGGGAATGACGCACTATATCCGCCCGTCAATTCCTGTGTTCAAACGCAATGATTATCGGTCCAGGCGCGGCATTCGGTCACGCCATCGTCCAATAACGTTTACGTCCGATCATTTTCACGATTTGGAGTGGTTCGACGCGATAGACGGTGAGTTGGGAAGATGCGCGGGAGGGCTCGCGTGTCTCTGCATGGATGTAAATTGATCGGAGTCACGGATGGATTCCCACGGGGCGAAACCGGGCACATCGCCTGAATCGGGCAAGAAAGCGCGCAAGCCGCGCACACGTAAACCCAATCGGGAGACGTCGATCGAATCGCTTGAGCCGCGCGTGATGCTCAGCGTCGCCGGCGACGCGCGGTTGCAATCGCACATGACGATGCCCGCAACGCTGTCGGCCGGGCCGGAGATGGCGCAGACCGCGTGGGAATTGATCGTCATCGATCCGCGACTCGCAAAGGACGGGCTATTGCCCGCCCGCGTTTCGGCTGCCACCAGGCTGCTCGTTCTGGACGATAAATCCGACGTCCTCTCCCAGATCACCGCGGCGCTCCATCAGGCGGGCAAGGTCCGGGCGGTTCACCTGTTAACACACGGTTCATCCGGATCGATCGTCGTCGGCGATCAGGTGATCGACGGCAACACGCTCTCGAAAAGGTCGAAGGAGATTGAATCGTGGGGCGCGTCGTTGACATCGGATGCGGTCGTCGCGATCTACGGCTGTGACGTTGCGGCCGGCGAATCCGGTAGGGCGTTCGTGCAGGCGCTGGCGAAGCGGTCGTCCGCGACCGTCGCCGCCTCGACCGATCTGACCGGCAACGCCAAACGCGGCGGGGACTGGCAGCTTGAATACGTCAGCGGCAACGATGCGGTCCGCGCGATGAGCTTTGGCAGCTTCGACGGCCTGCTCGCGACCTTCACCGTTACCGCGTCGGGCGGGGCGGCGAGTCATATCGTCGGCAGCGGGGCGTCGGTCGTTGATGCCTCGGTCGTCGTCAACTCCAGCGATGCCGTCGCCACCTACACCAGCGCGACCGTCACCATCGCCACCAACCTTCAAAGCGGAAACGACGTGCTCGCGTTGCCGTCTCCGCCGGCCGGGTTTAGTAGTTCGTATAGCGCCGGCACCGGCGTGCTGACCGTCACCGCCGCCGGCGGGAAGACGGCGGCGCAGTTCCAGGCGGCGTTGCGGCTGGTGACCTACAACAACACCCAGACCACGTTCGCCAACACCTCCGATCGATCGATCACGTTTGCATTTCAGGGCGCGTCATCGTTGAAGACGCTGTCGCCTGATCTGCCCGTCGACGCAACAACCAAGACGCGCATCCAGGACGCCATCGGCGTCATCGACGCCATCGGTGCCGCCATCGTCAGCGCCAACTCCCAGCCGTACCGCAACACCGAAACTGAAGTGCCGGTCGTCGATGAACGCATCACCGACCTGCTCTATCCGAACTCCGCCACACTCGACGGCAGCGGCAACCCGGTGCCGGAACTGTCACGCTCGATCCAGCCGGCGTCGATCGGAAGTTACCTGTCGCTGAGTTCGACCGTCGTCAGCTATTTCGGCTCGGCCGGGACGATCACGGACCTGAGCGGGCTGAAGACCGCGCTGGAAACGAAGCTAAACACGGTGGTTCAAGGCAACAAATCGGTGTTGCAGGTGGATGCCGCGTTCACGAAGCCCGACGCGACCGACGTCCGCAGGATCGATCTGACGGTCACGATCCTGAGCGTGAAAGGCGACACAAAAAAGCTCACGCTCGAAGCGCTCGAGCGCGACTTGAACCTGCGCCTCGGCGATAGCGCCACCGTCCAGACCGGCGGCGGGGCGGATATCGCGTTCACGATCTCGATCGACCTCGCCGGCCATGTCTACGGCAGCGGTGCGGCAATCCCGGCGTCAAATGTCGGGGTCAATTTCACGCGGCTGAACGCGTTCGCGGGCTATGCGCTCGATGGCGAGACGTTCGATGTCGAGATCGGCGCGATCCGCGGCCAGGTCGTCGGCGCGGCCGGCTATCTGGGCGCACGCATCCCGATCAACCTCGGCGGCAGCGGCTACACCCGTACGCTCGCGGGATGGGCGACCAACGGTTCCGATTACGCCGGCTTCGGCGCCGCCACCGCAATCGCCAGCATCTCGCTCCCGATCACCGCCTCCATCGGCGGCGTCTCGGCGACCACCGCGAACACGCGAATCGCGTACTCCGACTCCGATCTGTTCGACAGCACCGCGCCCACCTACACCGCCACTGGCTTTGAAGCGCTCCAGTACTTTGCTGCCGTCCGGATCGATAACGTCATCGACCAGATTCTTCGGGTTGGCGATTTGTACGATACCCTCAAGAACTCAAACGAAGACCTCTTTGGCCTGGAAGTGCCGTTCCTCGACAGCACGACAATGGGCGACCTGTTCGATTTCGGTGCCCTGTTCGATTCTGCCATCGGCGCGAATGTCGACATCTACGAACCCGTCATCAACACGCCCGGCCGCGATGAACTGACCGACTACCGCCTGCCTCTCTCCAGCGATGCGACCCCTAAGCCGGCGATGTACTCCGATCTGCGCGCCGGGTTCGCGTTCGGCGTCGTGCTGAACGAAACCTGGCCCGTCCACACCATCACCGTCGCCGTCGATGGCGCACGGGCGTCGCTCGACGACCTCGTCACCGACCTGAATGCCGCGTTCGTGGCGGCGGGCGTGGACATCGAGGCGTCGAACGCGAAGGACAAAATTTCGCTGAAGGCCTCGGATGTATCGGTCCAGCGCTTCGCGATCGTCCCCGTCGCACCGGCGGCCGGTCGACTGAGCCCGACAACGCCGCCCGGCGACATCAGCGCGATCGCGCTCAACACGCCGCAGTACTACACCGTCACCGGCACGACGACCGGATCGGTCACCGGCACGAACTATTACACCGTGGCGTCGCCCATCGCGGCGGCGGCGGTGCATGCGGGGATCCTGGACAGTGGCGAAAACGGTGTTGTGAAGGTCACGCGGATCGGTGCCACCGGCGCGCTGACTGGCAGCCAGCGTAACGGCATCACCAGCAGCGACACTGGCGCGAGCGGCAACGCGTACCTGATCGAATCCGCCGTCAGCGATATCCGCCGGCTGGGATTTGTCGCGTATGACGCGGACCTGACAGTGCTTGAAACGCTTAACGCGGGCGCAGTTCGCGGAACGCTCCCGCTTCAGGCGAATCTGAGCGCCAGCGGTTCGATCAAGATCACCGCCGGCAGTAACAGTTTCACGGTGAACGTGCCGGACAACGGCCGCACCGATCTGCTCGATACGCTCGGCGACGTGCAGAGCGCCCTGACCACCGCCGGCATCGGAACGTCGACGCTCCGTGCCCGACTCGTCGATTCGGCTGGCAATGTGCTGGAAGGCGATCCGGACGTCGGCGCGAACTATTACCTCCAGTTTTACATTCCCGAGGGCAGCGCGTGGACGACCTTCACGCTCGCGCCAACTGCGGATCAGACCGCGCACATGGTCGTGTCGCTGGGTTTCATCGCCGGCGACGTCGCCTCGCGCCCGCGCCCGGCGGCGCTGACGACGTTCCAGGATTTCACGAGCGACACGCTTTTCCCCGACATCACCATCACGCCCGTGTACGACAGCGCCGCCGGCACCGTTACGCTGGAATTCGCCGCGTCGGATTCGGCTTCGCCCAGCAGCAAAGCGGCGTTCGATCTGGTCCTCGGCAAGCTTGGCAAGATCACTGCTACCAACGGCAATCTCGCCTTCACGCCGACGATCAGTTCCGAACTGTCGTTCGGGCTTGAGTTCAAGATCGGGCCGGAGAAGCCCGTGAGTCTCCCCTCCGGCAACGCCCTGCCCGCCAATGGTCGCCTGACGAGCACCGCCGACTTTGCGCTCAACTTCGTCCTCCAGGACAAGTACAGCGTGAGCGTCGCGCAGGCATGGACGACCACCAATAGCAACGTTCAAGACCTGATCAGCGACATCAACCTGGCCCTCACGCAGACGACCAACGGCGCGAACGTCAACGAGGACATCACCGATCGCTTTATTGCCAGGCGATTGCAGGACACGACGCAGCTTGAGATGCTCACCGCGTCGAAAGCCAATGCCGGTGTGGCGTACGTTCCCACGCACACCGATGGCGTGCTGACGAATGACTTGGTAATCAACTTCTCGCACGACGGCGTCGCGTATTCCGTCACCGTGGCGGCGGAAGACACGGAGGATTTTGCGAGCTTTGCGGAGCTGGTGGTCGCGATGAACGCCGCTCTGGGGACGGCCGTCAGCGGGGGGCAGACGGTTTCGCTGGTGAACGACTTCTTCTTCACCACCCTCTCCAGCGCCGCCGGGGCGGCCAACAGCGACGTCTATCTGCACACCACAACGCCCGCAAGCAGCAGTTGGCCGGCCTCGATCGTACTGACCGCCGACCGCACGGATTCGACTGTTACGCAGCTCGGCTACGACGACGCCGGCGAAGCCGCCGCCTCGGTCATGACTGCGCGCGCCCAGACCGCCGACGCCAAACTGATCGAACATTCCTCCGGCGATCCGCTCGCCAGCGGCACGATCGATCTGACGTTCCCCACGTTCGCAGGCAGTGTACCGTACGGCTTCAACACGCTTGATTTCGCCGGCACGTCCGGCGGCATCACCGCCAAGGCGACGATCGAGCTGGTCGGCGACCCGGTCACGCCGGACGAAGCCGCCGGCGCGCTGCTCAACCACGTTGATCGCACGCTGAGCCGCGCCAATGGTACGGGCAGCCCGCGCGCAGTGCTCGTGCTGGAAGACATCACCGCAGACGGTGCGACGATCGATGAAGACGCGACGATAGACATCACAGTTCCGAACTTCTCCCTCACCAACGTTGAAGTCGATGAGCCAATGGGCGTTCCCATTCCCGTTCCCGGCCAGCTCGATGGCGTGCTGACGGCGGACCGGACGGTCAATTTTCTGCATGAGAACGCGCGCTACGCAGTCACCGTCACCGTGGCCGAGTCGTCGGCGAACACGTCCTTTGCGCAGCTCGTCTCCCAGTTCAACGCCAAGCTGTCGGCGGCGTCGAAGACTGTTTCGGGCGTCACTACAACGGTCGATGCAAGCGACCTGTTCACCATCACGCCGGCCGAAGAAGACGGGCAGGTCGTCGTCTCGGTCGCCACCACAACGGCGAATCCGAACTTCGCCACCGTCACCTTCCTGCCCACACTCAGCGACTTTGGCGAGATCGCGGCGCAGGGCAGCTTCGGGCTTACCACGGTGGCCGACTCGCTGACCGAAGTACTACCGCTATTGGATGGGCTACAGTCGGATCTGGACCTGTTCAGCGCGTTCGAGTTGCCGCTGGTCAACGCCAAGGTCAACGAGCTGATCGACATCAAAGGCGAACTGCTCAGCAAGATCGAGACGCTGCGCGGCATCAGCATCAGCAGCCCAGGTCAGATCGCGGCGGCGGTGGCGCAGGCGTTGGGGATTCCGAACAACTTCGTCGGCGTCACCTACGATTCGGCGAACAGCGCCTACCGGATCGACGTGCAATGGGAGACGGGCGTCGCGACCGCCAAGGCGTTGAACATGACGCTGGCGGATTTTTACCGCTTCACCAACGAAGAACCGCCGGCCGGGCTGGTGTCGTTCAATGATGCGGGATCGAGCAGCCCGCTGGATATCAAGATCAAGGCGATCACCACCATCGCGCTGGGCATCGACCTGACCGACCCGAACGCCCCGCGCACGTTCCTCTACGGGCACGACGGAACGGACGACCGCATCCTCAGCGACGGCACGGCCAACGGGACCAGCGTCGAACTACAGGTCGAAGCGACCGCGGACGACATCTCGTTCACGGCGGCGCTGGGGGCGTTCGGCATCTTCGTTCGCGGCGGCTCCGCAAACCTGGGCGGGGCGGCACGCATGTTCGGCGACGAAGCGATCTACACCTTCGACGACGAGACCAAGCAACTTCACTACGCCCGCGACGAAGACGCAGCGGTGCTGTCGGTGACGCTCGGTGAGGTGGGCGAGAAGTACTATCTTGATCCCGGCGTGAACGACGAAGACGCCTACGACACGCGTAACTATCAAACCGCGTTCGCAGGCACGGTCGAAGCGAACCTGCCGATCTTTACGCCGACCGAGTTCATCAACCCGTTCACCAACCGGCAGATGAACGTCCGCATCGAAGGCGATGGCATGACCACCGTCACGCCGGGTGGGAACATCTTCCAGCTCCTGGTAGGTGATCTACAGTCGTATGCCGATGCGTCGCTGAACCTGGTCGCGTGGCAGCGGCAAATATCCGACGTGTACGCGATCGCCGATGGCGATCCGCTGACCGTGCCGCAGCAGGAAGTGGTGGATGACCTTCAGACGCTGATCGACGGGCTCAAGGACAGCGAAGTCCTGGAGATATTCACGCCCGATGTCGACGATGCTAACTCCGGCGTGCGCGCCCCGACGCTACTCGATCTGGTTCGTGATCCGGCGATCCTCGTGGACGGCATCGACGTCGCGTTGGGCGCGATCGAGACCGGACTTCGCGCGCTCGATAACCTCAACATCCCCGTCATCGGTTCCGTGCTCGGCGATGCGGTCGATGGCGTGTTCGACTGGCGCCGCGGGTGGCTGTTGGATCTGAAGCATGATCTGCGCGGACAGGGCGAGGCGTTCTTTGAAACGCTGAAGGACAACGTCTATGACTTCCTCGGGCCGGGTGGGATCGACCTGCTGCTGAAGGACAACGGCATTCGCAGCGTCGACGGCATGATCAAGGCCGACAGCCGCGACGACATCACGCTCGATTTCCTCGACGCCGATGGCGAAAAAATGACTGGTCTCGGCGGATATGGGGCCGAGGCGATGGAGTTTAAGGTCCGGCTTGGGCAGGTGCTGCTCGATACGGGCGCGGATATCTCGTTCGACTTCGATTCTCTCAAACCCGCGCTCAGCCTCGGCATTAACGGCGGGCTGACGTTCAAGCTGGGCTGGGACATGACGATCGGGTTCGGTGTGAGCCTGAGCGACGGGTTCTACGTTGTGACCGATTCGGACCCGGTTGCCAACGAACTGGAACTGCGTTTCGAGGCCGGCACGAGCGGCGAGCAGGTCGGCTTCACGGTGGCAGAACGGGCGCAGAGCATCAGCGGGTGGTCGGTGATGGACGCCGCTGGCGGATGGGTGCGCGGGCCGCGACAAGGCGACGGCTCGACCAACATCATCGACGTCATGCCGGTGGATGTGGACGGCAACGACTACGACTTCAACCAGGGTCTTCCGCCGACGCCTGACGAGTGCGAAGCCGAAGTGGCTGCGGGTCAGCCGCAGCGCGTGTACTGGGTGGTGGCGATGGAGGACGACCTCGGCGACCCGCAGCCGGCGTACCTCGACCAGCTCGGGCAGTACCGTCCGATGGCAGGCGACGATTGGTCGGACGTCAATGGCGGCGACGACGAGCGCAACCCGGACATGATGGTCCAGTACAACCAAACCGCGCCGTTCGCGGCGTACGGGTCGCTGTTCGCGTTCAACCTCACCGCGATCGACAACATTCGTACGGGCCTCACGCCGATCGGCGACGCCGAATACTTCTACGACGGCACGACGCCCCAGATTACCGCCGGCCAGCGGAACGACGCGGATGGCGGTGTGAATCGCAACAACCAGGTGCCCACGCGCATCGCGGGGCGCATCGGCGTCAATATTTCCGACCCCAGCGCCGCCGCCGAGGACTATGTCGCGCGCCCGGGACCGACCGCCAGTGGCTTCATGCTCATGGACGGCGCCAATCCGCTGGGCGGCGAACCCATCCTCGACGACAACGGAATGCTCATCCCCGTCCGCATGGTGGGCGATGACTGGTACGTGCTGGAACCGGAAGACGCCCAAGATCCGTCGTCAGATCTGGTGGAGGCGTTCCTCATCAATGAGGATCAGTCGCCGAACCGGATCACGTTCAGCGAGATCCAGGAAGCCGGCACGAGCATCTTCGAACTGAAGATCAACGCCGAAGCGGTGGTGAATCTGAAGCTCACGTTGACGGTGAGCGAGAACGCCAACATCCCGCGCATCACCGCCGAGTTGAACATCGACTGGCGCACGGATTCGATGAAGCCCCCGGCGAATCCGTTCGCGCAGGACGAGGAGCAGAAGCGCGACCTGATTCCCGAGGTGGGCGTCAACAACATTCGTCTGGACTTGGGCGCGTTCCTCACGAAATTCATCAAGCCAATCGCCGAGGAAGTGGACAAGACGATGAAGCCGCTCGATCCGTTGATCGACGTGCTGATGGCGTCGCTGCCGGTGCTGAGCGATGTCGCCGGGCGTCCGATCCGGCTGACGACGCTGCTGAGCACCTTCGGCGGGCCCAAGGGCCAGGCGGTTGCGACGGTCATCGAGATGGTCGTCCTCGTCCGCCAGCTCTCGGGTGTGATGGCGGGGGTGCCGGACAACGTCAACGTCTACCTGCCCATCGGCAACTTCTGGCTTGCCAAGGTCGGTGCCGGACCGGGTGGCCAGCCCGGCATGGGCACGCAGATCTACTACGACAACAACGAAGTCACCGCGCCTTCGGTCACCCAGCGAAACCAGTCGATGATCGCCAACTCGGCGCAGTCGGCCAACATCGCGACTAATGCTCTGGGCAAACTTGATCAACTCGACAAGGGCTCGTCCAGCCAGCCCGGCGTCGCCCAGCAGGATCGCGGCGGATTCGCGATCCCGCTGCTACAGGACCCGATGACGGTCTTCAAGCTCATGATGGGCCAGAACGTGCCCCTGGTGACCTTTAGTCTGCCGAAACTCAACTTCACGTTCGACAAGTCCATCCCGTTGATCAAAATCTTCGTGCTCGAGGTCGGCCTGCGCGTCGCGATCCAGGCGAAGGGGCAGCTCGCGGTGGGGTACGACACGTACGGGCTCAAGCTCTTCAAAGACTCTGGCGATCCGGAAGACCTGCTCGAAGGCTTCTACGTCTCCGACCGCGCCAATGCCGACGGCACGGGCGCGGATGTCGATGAGTTCTACCTCCGCGCCACCATCGCGCTGTACGGCGGCGTGGATCTGTACCTGGCGAAGGCGGGGATCGAAGGCGGTTTCAATTTCACCGCCACGATCAATCTCAACGACCCGGACAACGACGGCAAGCTGCGCGTCATGGAAGCGGTGGAACTGGTCAGCTACACCGGCAACCCGCTGGACCTGGCCGACCTGCACTTCTCCGGCGACATCTACGCCCGGTACTACTACTGGGTGGGCCTGAAGATCTGGACGCCGTGGAAGACATACAAGATCACGCTCGTTGAAGGTGGCAAGACGTTCGCGCGGATGCAGTTGTTCAGCTTCACCCGCGAAGGCCGTGACGGTCCGCCAGTGGTGGCGACGAAAGTCACGACCGTCCTGGAAGACGGCACGGAGCAGCCCGATTCGCTGCTGGTGCATATCGGCCCGAACAGCGCCAAGCGCATCAGCAACGAGGACCCGCTCAAGCTCAAGGACGCGGCCGAGCACGTCATCATCACTAACAACCCGAACCAACCCGGCACCGTCACGGTTCGGTACGCGAATTACGGCACGTATTCCAAGACGTTCACCGGCATCTCGCGCCTGGTCATCTACGGCGGAGAAGGAAATGACACGATTGACGCTTCGGGCGTGACCGGCATCCCGGTTGAACTCGACGGCGGGGCGGGGAACGACACGATCTATCTGGGATCGGGTTCGTCGACGATCGACAGCCTTGTCAAAGGCGGGCTGGGCAACGACGTCATCCGCGTCACCGCAGGCGGGCGCGTGCGCCTCGAAGGCGACGAAGGCAACGACACCATCGAAGCCGGCACCGGCAACGCCACCATCGACGGCGGCGGCGGAAACGACACGATCACGGCGGGGTCGGGCAACAACCGGATCGACTTCAGCAAGAGCTTCGGCAAGGACAACCTCGTCCTGAACTCGACGGCACTGGTCAACCTGCTGAACTTCATCGATTCGTCGCTACCGCTTAAGGCGAAACTGCAAGAAGAGAATAGCACGGTGAAGGCGGGTGATACCAATTCCGCGACGTTCGACTTCAGCAAGGTGACTGAGATCAGGGGATCTGACGGCCGCGATACGTTCGACATCACCGATCCGACCACCCGCAGCGCCAATGGTGGGAAGGGCGTGGTCATCTCCGGCGGTCCGAGCGACGACACCTACAACATCAACGCCAACGACGTCTCGGCGATGAACGCCGACGGCATCACGATCGACGACGACATCGAACCGCTGGCCGAAGCCACCGTCGGCGATATCGAAGTCGACGAGTGCGGCCACCTGCGCGAGATCCTGATCGACAACCCCGGCCTCGGCTACGTCCAGCCGCCGGACGTCATCATCACTGATTCCACCGGCGCCGGCGCTCGCGCCGTGGCGGGGATCGACAAGAACGGCAAGGTCACCGGCATCTTCATGTTGTCCAAGGGAGACAACTATTCCGCCAACCCCACGATCACGCTCGTCCGCGCCATCAGCACGGGCGACAAGATCAGCTTCAACTCGCAGACGTCGCACACCGTCGCGATCGATCAGCAGGGCAACGGCGCTCACGATCATCAACTCAAGCTGAGCGACAAAACCTTCAAGTGGGTGGGTTACGAGGATCAAGGCTCCGTTCGCGCTATTACTCACGGTGTAAACGAGATCGATAAGGTCTCGGTCACATTGCCGAACGCGAAGCTGGAGATCAACGACGCGATCGACATCCAGGACAAGTTCGAGGTGGTGGCAAGGGAGTTCGACCAGCGCGCCCCGATCACCGCCGACGTCGTCAACATTACGACGGATCGCGGGTTCGCGGCAGACTATCCGATCAACGCGACCAACAACGGCGATGTCGTTCTGCGCGTCACCGGTAAGCTCTCTACCGGCGACATCCCCGTTCCCGCGACCGCAACGGCAACGGTGGTTGATGGCATCATCACCGGGTTCAACATCACCAACGGCGGGTCCGGTTACCGGTTCGCTCCGACGGTGGAGATCGCCGACGCACGCGGCGCTGGTGCCCGGGCGACCGCCACACTAACCAATGGCGTGGTCACCGGCATCACGCTCATTGATGGCGGCAGCGGCTATCTCGCCACGCCGGCACCGGTCATCGGCATCGCGCACCCGGACAGTATTCAGCTCAACAACAACCTCAGCAGCAGCACCGTCGGATCCCTCCCCGGCGACGGCGATGGACGCGGCACGGTCACGCTGCGGGCCGAAGCGGGGATGATCAATCAGAGCGGCGACGTCTTCTTCCCCGACGGTTCACAGATCCTCTGGGAGCACGGCGACT
>JBBQQZ010000028.1:0-18097 GCA_038215325.1 Tepidisphaerales bacterium
CCCGAAAGTCTTCACCCTCACCGCCGCCATGCCCGATGGCACGGGGCTGAGCAAGTTCCAGAAAGTATTGCCGAACCAGTATCTGGACACCGGCATCTGCGAAAGCCACCTCGTCGCGATGGCGGCGGGCATGAACAAATCGGGGCTGAAGCCGATCGCCGCGATCTACTCCACGTTCATGCAGCGCGCCTTCGACCAGGTGTGGCAGGAAGTGACCCTGAACGGGCTGAAGGTGATTTTCGCGCTCGACCGCGCCGGCTTCGTCGGCGACGACGGGGCCGTTCATCACGGATTCATGGACCTCGCGTTCCTGCGCCCCATGCCCGGCATGGTGCTCATGGCGCCGAGTGACGAAGCGGAACTGAAGCGATGTCTGAAGCTCGCGCATTCGCTCGACACGTCCAGCGCCCTGCGTTACCCGCGCGACAGCGTCCCCGCGTGCGATCTCGATCAACTCGCCCAAAGCCCGTGGCTGCGCGACGGGTCTTCGCAGGACTGGAAACTGGGCGTCTCGCGTACGCTGCGCGAAGGTGCCGACGCGACGATCATCAGCTATGGTGCGCTGACCGAAGGCGCTCTGGTCGCTTGTCAGGCGCTGTCGGAGGAAGGGCTGGAAGTCGAACTGATCGACGCGCGGTTCTGCAAACCGCTGGACGGCGTGATGCTGGCGCGGGTGCTGCGCGACGGGCACGCCGTGCTGACGCTGGAAGACCACTCCCTCGCCTGCGGCTTCGGAACTGCCGTTCTGGAGCACGCGCAATTGCACGGGTTGCCGACGACGTCCATCACGCGGCTGGGTCATCCCGACCGGCTGATCGCGCACGCGACCCGCAAAGAGCAGCTCGCCGAGACCGGCCTCGACCCCGCCGGTATTGCATCGAGCGTCCGGGACGCGGTCCGGAGCGCCCAGCGTCTGGCCGCCACGGTCGGGGCTGCCTAAACTTCCCTGAGCGCGCAGTTTGACGCACGAAATTTGACGCCAGTCGCCGATCGTTTCTAATAGCGTTCGGCATGGGACACGAGGTGCGTCATGGATGACAATACGCTATCTACACTGATAACGGCGGCAGCGCTGGTCGTTTTTTTGGTCAGCGGGTGGGCGACGTTCTGGATCTACCGCGCTCGGCGCGGGGGCTGGAACCGCCTGGCCGCGAGCTACGCGTCTGCCCCGCGGCGCGACGCACTACCGCGCCGGTGGATGACCATCACGCTGAAGCCGGCGCGCGTCAATTACCGCTGGATTATCAATATGCGGCTCACGGTCGACGGGTTGTACGTCCGGCCGATGTTTCCGTTCAGCTTCGGGCATGAGCCGCTGCTGATCCCGTGGAACGACATCGAGATCTTCGCGGTCGAGACCTACCCGGCGGACCGTTTGTACGACCTGAGTTTCACAAATGAGCCGAACGTGAAGCTGCGCGTCGGTGTGGCGGTGGCGCAGTTCATCCGCCGGGCGGCGGACAACGTGCAGTATTTCGTCGACCCCCCGATACAGGTAAAAGCCGCCACGCAGGCGCCTCATTCACAGGTGCCTCATCTCCAGGCCCCCCTGCCTGCCCACGCCGCTCACACGCCCGTCGCCTGAATGCCCGCCGGTCCCGGCGCGCCGCATTGAGTTCTCCACCATCCCAATGTGTCCAACCGGTGGATAACTTGGGCTCCCACACAGCCAGATTAGTTCGCCTCAATTTTTCGTCTATGCTTATCTCTTTGTCAGCACTCTCGTTAGGCGTGAAAGACGAGTGCAGGCGGCACATTTGGTAAAGTTTATGTTGACGACCACAAGATATAGTGTATAGTGCCCGACGCGGACCTATCCGCAGTTTTATGATGAAATCCCGAAGTGTTCGGGATATAGTAGGTCTCTTCCGGGTGTGGGATCCGGGCCATTAGTGTTGCGGGGCCGTCACATCGTCAGGCCCCCGTTTGGGATTGAACCGTCGCCATGGTGGGCGACGTGAACGAGCGGACTCGCTCAACGAACAACCGAGACGTGCGATTCGCCTTCGCAGGAGACGGATATCCTGCGGCCGAGTCATTGCGCCTGTCGTGAAATGAAACGCATTTAAGTTGTAGGAGCCGACCATGGGCGTTCTGTGTGATTCTCAAATTCGCGAACTCGTCAGCATCGAACCGTTCGAGGAGAACGTAAAACGCAACGGCCGGATCAGTTTCGGCGTTTCGAGCTATGGCTACGACGTCCGCGTCGGAACCGCGTTCAAAATCTTCACCAACGTCTCCCGCACCGGGCAACTCGCGGTGGTCGACCCGAAAGCGTTTACCGACGATCTTTTCGTCACCGTTGATACCAAAAACACTGGCAAAGACCACGTCATCATCCCGCCCAACAGCTTCGCGCTGTGCGAGACGGTCGAAGTCTTCCACATCCCGCGCGACGTGCTGGCGATCTGCGTCGGCAAAAGTACCTACGCCCGCTGCGGCATCATTGTGAACGTCACGCCGCTCGAGCCCGAATGGCGCGGGAAGGTGACGATCGAAATTAGCAATACAACTCCTTTGCCAGCCAAGATTTATGCCAATGAGGGCATCGCCCAGATGGTGTTCCTCAAGGCCGACCGCGTCTGCGCCGTCAGCTACGCCGACAAGGGTGGCAAATACCAGGATCAGGCCGGTCTGACGCTCCCAATGGTGGATTAACGGATATTGATCGTGTCGTCGTTGGTGCGGGCGCTAGCATCAATCGGCGGTAATAGTGCCGCTCCATAGATGTGAGGTGTCCAATGTTCGAAGGTTGGAAACGTTCGTTTCTCGGTGGTGGTATGTCGATGGTCCTGGCAACGACAATGCTCGGCTGTGGCATGTTCGGCAGCGATAGCGACAAGAATCGCGATTCGAGCCGGGTCGAGCGGCGCGACAGCGCCGACCGAGTGCCGGATTCGGCGAAGGTCGTTGCCGAGGGTCGCAGCAGCGACATGTCGTTCAAAGCGAACGACGACGGCCGGGCTTATCTGTATGACGCCACCAACGACCGCCTCGTCAACAGTTGGGACGTCGAAAAAGGCCAGCGGCTGACCGTCTCCCCCGACAACAAAGCGATCTCGCTTGACGGTCGGGCTGTCAGCTCGTCGACCGAACTGAACACGAAGACGAACTATCGGCTTCTGTTCGACGCGAAGGATTGAGTCCATTAGCAGCATTCGCTGGCGTGCGAGTCCACTGGGCCGCACGCCAGCGATTGCCTTACGAAAGAGATAAAGCATGTCGCACGCTCGAATCATGATGCTCGCGATCGGATTGATGATGATCGCGTCGCTCGCGCTCGCTCGCGACGCCAATTCCGGTAACGACTCCAAGGACGAAAAGTCTGAGAAGTCGGCCCTTCCGCGCGGTGCCAAGACCGTGGTGGAGCTGAAGGAAGAAGGCAAGTTCAAGCTGCCCGCCGCCGGCAAGATATGGCTGATTGATTCTGAGAATGACGACATCGTTCACTCCGGCGCGTTCGGCGAAGGCGACGTGTATGCCTTCAACGCCAAGGAAGACAAGGTCTACCGCAACGGCAAGGAATTGGAATCGGTCAGGCTCGACAACGACCGCTTGTACAAGATCAAGTACCTCTCCAACGACGCCAAGCCCGCGCCCAAGCCCAACGACGGCCGGCCCGTGCCCGATTCCGCGAAGGTCGTTCAGGAAGGTCGCGACAAAGAGCTGTCGTACGAAACCAAAGTCGACGGAATGGCGTTCCTGTACGACGCCTCGCACGACGAACTAATCGAAACCTTTCGCCTCAGCGCCGGCGACCGCGTCACCGTCTCCCCCAAGAGCAACGCGATGTCGGTCAACGGCAAAACCGTCTCCCGCGACATCGAGCTGGATCGCAAGATCACCTACAAGCTGCTGTTCGACGTGAAGAAGTAGCTGAAACGCGAAGTGACGAAGAGGCGAAGAAGATTCAAACATGTAGGGTGAGGTTCACCTCACCGTTGATTGCGGCCACGCGAGCGAAGAATGCGGTGGGTTGAAACCCACCCTACAGAAGACGGAGAAGGGACGAGGCGATGAAAACCATGTGGCAACTCTATTCTTCGCACTTTCGCATCTTCGCGTTGCACCTCCTCGCAGCGCTCGCGCTCTCGACGCAGCTTGGCGGCGGGTGCGTGTCGAGGCCGAGCGAGGATGACCGCTCTAACGACCGGTACAATGACCGGTACGACAGCAAAGGCGACAACCGCTACGAAGAAGACAAGAACCGCATCCCGTCCAACGCCCGCCTGGTGAAGGAAGGCCGCGGCGAGATCGGCTTCCGCGCCGGCTCCAACGGCAGGGCGTATGTGCTCAACGAGCGCGATCGCGAAGTCGTTTACACCGAAGACCTGCTCGACGGCGACACCTTCGCCGTGCTGCCCGACGACAACCGCATCCGCGTCAACAGCCGCGAGCGGAAGGTCGAACTGAAGCGCGGCGACGTCCACCGCATCTACTTCGATGGCCGGCGCAACTCGTACAACGACCGCGACACGTACGACCGACCCAACGACAACCGCCCGCAAGACAAGCCCAATCCCGCCGTCAAACGCCCCGTCCCCGACACCGCCAAGCTCATGGCCGAAACCTCCCGCGGCGGCGAACTCTCGTTCAAAGCCGCCGGCAACGGCAAGGCGTACCTGTACGACAACGGCAACAACACACTCGTGCAAACATTCACCGTCAAAAAAGGCCAGCGCCTGACCATCAACGTCAGCACCGGCCTCGGATCAATCGACGGCAAACAAGTATTCAAACAAAGCCTCAGCCAGAAGGCGACGTATCGCCTGCTGTTTGAGGAGTAAGAAATCAGGATTGGCCGCAGAGACGCAAAGACGCAGAGAGAAGCCAAGCAGAGATGATCCACGAATCGACACGAATCCTCACGAATCGAAATCAGATTGCATTTGATTTCATTCGTGTCGATTCGTGCAGATTCGTGGATCCCATTTCTCTGTGCCTCTGTGTCTCTGTGGCCAACACGAATTGATATTTCCGCCGGAAGGAACCGGCATCTGGGTTGGATGGGCTTTTAGGATTCTGTAGCAAAAGGGATTGATGATGAAAGTAACTCGGCGATTCACCAAAGAAGGTCAGGACGTTTTCACCTCGGTCGATTGGGAGAAGCGGACAAGCCGCATCACCAATCCCGATGGTTCGGTCGTATTCGAAATGAAGGACGCCGAGATCCCCAAGCAGTGGAGCCAACTCGCCACCGATATCATGGTGAGCAAGTATTTCCGCAAGGCCGGCGTTCCGCAGGATGACGGCTCGACCGGTCCGGAGAAAAGCGCCCGCCAGGTGATCAACCGTCTCGCCGGCTGCTGGCGATACTGGGGCGAATCGCACAGCTACTTTGATTCGGTCGAAGACGCCCAGGCGTTCTACGATGAACTCTGCTACATGATGCTGCACCAGATGTGCGCCCCGAACAGCCCGCAGTGGTTTAACACCGGGCTTAACTGGGCCTACGGCATCACCGGCCCGGCCCAAGGCCACCTTTACTGCGACCCGCAATCCGGCGAACTCAAAAAGTCCGACAACGCCTACGAACACCCCCAGCCCCATGCCTGCTTCATCCAGTCCGTCCGCGATGACCTCGTCGGCGATGGCGGGATCATGGACCTCTGGACCCGCGAAGCCCGACTCTTCAAATACGGCTCGGGCACCGGCACCAACTTCTCCCAGGTCCGCGGCGAAGGTGAAAAACTCTCCGGCGGCGGACGGTCGTCGGGGCTGATGAGCTTCCTCAAGATCGGCGACCGCGCCGCCGGCGCGATCAAGTCCGGCGGAACCACGCGCCGCGCCGCCAAGATGGTCTGCCTCGATCTGGATCACCCGGATATCGAAGAATTCGTGAACTGGAAGGTTCGCGAAGAGCTGAAGGTCGCCGCGCTGGCAGAAGGCATCAAGGTGCTGTCGAAGGAGCACCAGGAGCAGGCCAAGAAGCTGAAGCTCAAGCTCGACTACGACTTCAACGGCGAAGCCTACATGACCGTCAGCGGTCAGAACTCGAACAACTCCGTTCGCATCCCGAACAGCTTCTTTGAAGCCGTCGACAACAACAACCCCTGGACGCTCACGCACCGCGTCAGCAACAAGGTCGCCAAGACGCTGGACGCCACCGACCTGTGGGACCAGATCAGCTTCGCCGCCTGGCGTTGCGCCGATCCGGGCGTGCAGTTCGATACCACCATCAACCAGTGGCACACCTGCCCCAAGTCCGGCCGCATCAACGCGTCGAACCCCTGCGTCACCGCCGACACCCGCGTGCTCACGCCCGGCGGGATCTGGCGCCGGATCGATTCGATGATCCACCTGCCGTCGCGCGTTGTCACCAATGTCGAGCGCAAGTCGATCCAGCGCACCGAAGGCGCGTTCCCGACCGGCACGAAGGAAGTCTTCGAACTCAAGACCGCCTGCGGCTACTCGATCAAGCTGACGGCCGACCACAAGATCTGGACCAAGGCCCGCGGCTGGGTGCCCGCGAACCTGCTGACCACCGACGACCAGGTCCGCCTCCCCGATTTCCACGCCGCCGTCGAACAGATCGGCGAACCGAACGACACGCAGTTCTTCCACCTCGCCGGCCTGCTGATCTCCAGCGCCAACGGCGACCTCAACTCGATCCACCTCGAGCAGTGCGTCGATCACGATCGCGCGGTCGGGATGGCCGACTACATCCAGAACTCGTTCTTCGTCAGCAAGTACCCCGACGACTACGCCAGCGAACTGATGGCGACGAACGATGACAGCAACGTCATTGATTCCAGCACCATCACGCTGACGGTCAACAATCGCCGGTTGCTCTCGCGTCTGCGTGCCTACACCGCCAAGGTTAACGGCCACACGCGCCTCAGCGACGAAGCCTTCACCGCTGGACTCGCGGCACAGAAGCACATCCTCTGCGCACTCTTCAGCGCCGACGGAACGATCGACAACAACACCCTCACCCTGCTGCACACCAGCAAGGGCCTGCTCGAAGACGTGCAGCTCATCCTGCTCGGCTTCGGCGTTAAATCAGCACAAATCGATGGCGGAGCCGTCGGTGGAGGTTCGCCCGTTTCACGGACGGATTCGGCCCATCCGACAGCACCGCGCCACGGCCTGCGGATCGACCCGGGCAGCCTCCACAATTTTGCGACGAATATCGGACTCCTGGACGAAGCGATTCTCGCTTCGATCGTTGGTCGGAGGTCGGAGGTCGGGAATCGACCCACTGCCCACGAATCCGCCTGGGACCACGTCGCCAGCTTCACCAGCCTCGGCAAGCAGCAGGTCTTCGACCTGACCGAACCCGTCACCCACTCGTTCATCGCCAACGGGCTGACGGTTCACAACTGCTCCGAGTACATGTTCCTCGACGACACCGCGTGCAACCTCGCGTCGCTGAACGTGCTCACGTTCTTCGACAGCCAGGAACGCCGGTTCGACCTCGAAGGCTTCAAGCACGGCACGCGCATCTGGACGATCGTGCTCGAAATCTCAGTGCTGATGGCCAGCTTCCCGTCCGAAGCGATCGCACGCCTCAGCTACAAGTTCCGCACACTGGGCCTGGGCTACGCCAACCTCGGCGCCATGCTCATGCAGGCGGGCATTCCGTACGACAGCGAGAAAGGCCGCGGCATCTGCGCCGCGCTCACCGCGATCCTCACCGGCGAGTCCTACGCCACCAGCGCCGAGATGGCCAAGGAACTGGGCGCGTTCCCCGGTTACGAAGAAAACCGCGTGGACATGCTCCGCGTCATGCGCAACCACCGCCGCGCCGCGTACAACGTGCAGAACGATGCCGGCTACCAGCGCGGCCTCGGCGAGTACGAAGGACTCGATATCCTCCCCGTCGGCGTCGATGGAACCCAGTTCACCAACGCCGACTCCCTCGCCAGCCGCGAAATGCTCCTGTCGGCCCAGGAATGCTGGGACCGCGCCTTGTTCCTCGGCGAAAAACACGGCTATCGCAACGCCCAGTCCACCGTCATCGCGCCCACCGGCACGATCGGGTTGCTCATGGATTGCGATACCACCGGCGTCGAACCCGACTTCGCCCTCGTCAAGTTCAAAAAACTCGCCGGCGGCGGGTACTTTAAGATCGCCAACCAGTCGCTCCCGCCCGCGCTGGTGAACCTCGGCTACTCGGCCGAGGAAGTGAACGTCATCATCAAGTACGTCATGGGCACGCTCACGCTGCACGGCAGCCCGCACATTAACCGCGCGTCGCTCAAGACGCGCGGCTTCACCGATGCCGTGCTCGACAAGATCGAAACGCAGCTCCCCGGCACGTTCGAGCTCACCTTCGCCTTCAACGGCTGGGCGCTGGGCGCGGACTTCATGCGGGACAAGCTGCACATCGATGAAACCGTGTGGCAGACGCCGGGCTTCAACCTGCTGAAGCACCTGGGCTTCAGCAAGTCTCAGATCGACGAAGCCAACGACGCCATCTGCGGCCGCGGCACGGTCGAGGGCGCTCCGAACCTCAAAGCCATCCACCTGCCCGTCTTCGACTGCGCTAACAAGTGCGGCAAGACCGGCAAGCGGTTCATCCACGCCGAAGGACACATCCGCATGATGGCGGCGGCGCAGCCGTTCATCTCCGGCGCGATTTCCAAGACCATCAACCTCCCCAACGAGGCCACGGTCAACGACATCAAATCCGCCTACCGCCTCTCATGGGAACTGGGCCTCAAGGCCAACGCCCTCTACCGCGACGGTTCCAAGCTCTCCCAGCCGCTCAACATCAAGACCGATGAAGAGGCCGAGAAAGCCACCGACGAGGAAGACGCCGATGCAGTCGATGCCGCCCGCGAAGAAGTCGCAAACGACGTCGTCAAGGTCGCGAGCATGGTCGCGGACTCTTCCTCGCAACTCGCAACTCGCAACTCGCAACTGGAGAACGTCGAACGCGTGCAGACGCACGTGATCGAGAAGATCGTCGAACGCATCGTCGAACGCCCGCTGCGCCGGCGTCTGCCCGACACGCGTAACGCGATCACGCACAAGTTCGACGTCGCAGGTCACGAGGGCTACATCACCGTCGGGCTGTACGAAGACGGCATGCCCGGCGAAATGTTCATCACCATGGCCAAGGAAGGTTCCACCATCGGCGGCCTGATGGACACGATCGCCACGCTCGTCTCGGTCAGCTTGCAGTACGGCGTGCCGGTCGAAAGCCTGGTGCGGAAGTTCGAGCACGTGCGGTTTGAGCCCAACGGCATGACCCGCAACCCCGAAATCCCCATGGCCAAGAGCCTGACGGATTACATCTTCCGCTGGATGGCGATGGAGTTCGTCCCCGGCTACCGCGCCGCCAACGCGCCGGCGCGTGCCCAGCGCCAAACCCCCGCTCCCATCGCGCGGACTAACACGCCGACTCCTGTGGAGTCGGACACCAACGGATCGGGCGCTTCGGTCGACGAATCCCCCGACGCCAAGCCCTTCGACTACGGCTCCGGCCTCGCCGCCAAAGCGGCGTCGACCCGCCCCGCCCCGTCCGGCGCATCCGCCCAGCAAACGCTCACCGTCCCCCGCCTGAGCGCCATCGACCCGCTGAGCCAACAAGGCAGCCAAATGCAAGCCGACGCCCCAGCGTGCGACGTCTGCGGATCAATCACGGTAAGGTCCGGCACCTGCTACAAGTGCCAAAACTGCGGCAACTCGATGGGATGCAGCTAATCCCCTCTCCCTTCGGGGGAGAGGGCCAGGGTGAGGGGGACGCGGGCAACCGCAGACGGACACCGATGAACACAGACGACTGACAACCTCAACAACATCATTCCCCGGCGACGGAAACGTCGCCGGGGTGTTTCATTCGTGTAAAGGTCCGTACAAGGCGGGACTGCGTCCGCGCCGCTGCGCGTGGGAATCGTGCGTAGCGGCGCGGACGAAGTCCCGCCTGTCTTCGGCGCGCCGTCACACAAACGGAACAACGAACGTCCACGCCTGCGCTTTCTTCCCGTCGCGGACCGGATTGTTGTTCACGTATCGGATCGCGCGATCGATCCCCTCGTCATCCGATAGAAACACGCTCCAGTGCTTCCGCGCCCACGGCGTCGGCCGCGTGCCGTCGGCGTAGAGGACGTGTTGGAACGGGTGCAGGCCTTCCGCGACCAGCTCACGCGACGCATTGGATTTCAGTTGCATCGCAACCCGTTCGATCGAGTACCGGTGCCGGGCGACGACCAGATGAACGTGATCCGGCATGACGGCGCAGGCGTGAATGACGAAGCCCGACCGCGCGACACTCGCGCCCAATCCTCTCGCGACAGCGCGGGCCTGCAATCCGTCGAACACGGCCGGATCGCGCACGAGCGCCTGCTTGGCGGCGCGACGAATCCGATGATCGCATGGATCGCGCGCGAGTGACCGGCGCTCGGCGGTCTTGGTCGCGCGCCCGAACCGGACGAGTTCGAACGAGCGGACGAAATCGGACCACGACCCGCGGGGGTCGTTGGGCAACCAGAACCCGTACGCGGTGAGGATGAGGTGATACGCGCGGACGTACGTGCCGGGTTTCCCCATGGGGTCGATTGTAAATCGTTCTCATGGGATTTGCGCATGAAACTGGTTTTCTCAACAAGAACGGGCGGGACTTCGTCCGCGCCGCTACGCGAGGGAATTGTGCGTAGCGGCGCGGACGAAGTCCCGCCTGTTCTCGGCGCGATCAAAACCCCAGAATCGGATTGGTCAACTTCCCCGTTCCCGACGCGATGTCGCGCAACTGCGAAAGCGTGCGCTGTACCGCGCCGAGTTGGGCGGCGACTTCGTTGTACTCGTTTTTAGCGGAGTGATGTTCGATGCCGAAGGCGCCGGTGTAGTTGGCGTCGAGGAGGATTTGCAGCGCCGACGCCAGGCGCGTCTCGGTGGTCTTCTGGTCGATGTGCGTGTGCATGGCGAACGGGGCGAGCTGGCGGTCGTAGTCGTCTGGGGTGAGTTCGAGCGGCTTGCCCATGTGCAGCAGGACGCCGTAGCCGGGGGAATCGACGGCGCGGGCGAGTTGGAGTTGGTTGTCGGCGTAGTTGTCCGCGCCCCAGTGCGTTTCCGGGCCGATGCGGTAGCCGTGGTCGGAAGCGCGCTTCGCCCAGGTGCGGAACTGCCGGGCGATCGTGTCGAACTGCTCGCTTGTCCAGTGGCGTTCCTTGCCGCCGGTGTCGATGCGGATCGTGCGGGCGCCGAGCTGCTCGGCGGCGGCGATGTGCTGCTCGGCGAGCGTGAGATGCCGGGCGCGCACGGCCTCGTCTTCCTCCCAGACATGACACCCGTCGGCGTGATAGTTCACCAGCGTCAGCCCACGCTCGCGCAGCGCCACCGCCACGCGATCGACGAACGCGGGTTGCAGGTAGACCGAGGGATCGGACCCCAGCAGCCCGCACCAAAGGTCCGCCGTGCGGAGGTGGTAGCGATAGCGACACGATTCCAGATACCCGAAAACGTTCATCGCGCCCGCGTGGACGAGCCCGTGAAACGAATAGCCTGCGATGGAAATATTCATGGTCACCTCGTTCATACTACCACGCGAAACGCCACAGCGTTATCATATCAGTTTCCACAAACTGATATGATAACCCGTTTGACTTCGCCGCGATTCTTGAAAGACTAATCGTATGCCAACCCTCAGCTTCATCACCGCGAATTACGTCGCCCGGGCGAAACAATATGACGGGAACGACGACTGGGGCTACCACGACACCGCGACGCGCAGGAGCATGTCGTTGTCATCGTGGAGCGACATCGTCGTGGACATCAAAAACGCCGGCTTCCTCGCGGCGGACCTGTGGATGGCGCATTGCGATCCGCTGGCGCACACGACGCAGTACCGCGACGCGGTATTGGCGACGTGCGCGGAGAACAACCTGCGCCTCACCAGCTATGCCGGCGGATTAAATCTGAACGAGCCGCGCGATGCGGAGCGCTACCTGCCCTGGATCCGATCGCTCGGCATCGACACGTTCGCCGGCGGGTTGTGGGGGAACCTGGCGAGCGGGGATTTTGCGCCGGCGATGAACGACCTATTCGCCAAACACGGACTGCGCTGGGCGTACGAGAATCATCCCGAGAAGAGTGTCGAAGAAATCCTGAAAAAGATCGGCGGCGGCAAGCACCGCAACATCGGCGTCGCGCTGGATACGGGGTGGTGCGGCACGCAGGGGATGGATGCGCTGGACGCAGTGAAACGCGTGCGCGAGCATTTGTTCCTGCTGCACTTGAAGGACGTCAAAAAGATCGGCGGCCACGATACGTGTACGCTGGGTGATGGTGTCGTCGGGATCGAATCGATCGTGCGGTACCTGAAAGAAACCAAGTTCGACGGCACGATCTGCATCGAACACGAACCGTACGACCACGACCCGACGGATGATGTGATCGAATCGGCGAAGCGCGTGGAGCAGTGGCTGGCGTAGGGAAAACTTATGTACCACCGAGGCACGGAGGGCGCGGAGATCAACGCTTCGCTCAAGACCGCGTTGTGAGAACGCAGCAACAAACGGAACCACAGATTTCACCGATTCCACAGATTAAGAATTTTGGTTTTTCAATCTGTGTAATCTGTGAAATCTGTGGTTCATTCATTGCCGAATCACTGAATCATGTTCAAGCGGCGAGTTGATGTCCGCGCTCTCCATATCTCCGTGGTGAACCCCTGTTTTTAGTTCGCGCGGAGTTGCAGGATTGCGGTGGCGGCGCTGAGGCGGACGACGGGGTCGGGGTCGTTGAGGAGTTTGCCGAGCGCGGATTGTGCGTCGGAGCGGCCGATGTCGCCCAGCGCCAGCGCGGCCATGCTGCGCTGGCGGGGGTCTTTGGAGTCGGCGGCTTTCAGTGCCACGCCCATGCCATCATCTGACCCGATCATCCCCAGCGCCCGCGCCGCCGCGAGCGTGACTTCGACGTAGTCGCTCGTCAGCTTGCCACGCATCAGTTGCGACATCTTCTCTTCGCGGCGAGATCCCAGCGCCAAGAGCGAGACGATCTGGTCGTCGGGGAATTTGCTCACCGTACCGACGACCAGGTTTTCCATCGCCCGCGGATCGCCGAGGCGGTACTTGGCTTCGACCACCTGTAGGCGGACGCCGGGATCGCGCTCCTGTTCCATGCCGCCCAGGATTTTGATCGCGCTGGGTTCGCCGAGCAGGCCGAGCACCATGACGGTATCGGCGCGGACGCGCGGGTCCGGGTCGATGGCGTAGGATTCCAGATCGTGGGACAAACCGGTGTCGCCGAGCTTGTGCAGCGCGTAGCGGGCACCGATCTGCACGCGCTTGCTCGGGTCATCGACGAGGGCGACGAGCTTCGGCTTCGCCTCGCGGATTTGCAGCGTCCCGGCCGCAAGCGCGGAGGCGAAGCGCACGACGGAGGCCTTGTCGTCCAGGCCGTTGAGAATCTTGTCCGCGCCGACGACGCCAAGGCTTCGCTGCGTGGCTTCGATCGCGTTGGCGCGGATGACGACGTCGGGGCTGGAGTGGGCGCGGTTCAGTTCGGCGACCGCGTCACGGCGCAATTCCTGGTCGATGGGCTTATCGACGCGCCTCGGCGAAGCGGTCGGCGGCTTGGGGGGCGGGAGCGAAGTCGATCCCTGGTCCTTCTTCGGCGGGGCTCCGCATCCGGCCAGCAAGGCGGTAACGATCAGCAGCGGTAGTGCGCAGTTCATGGTTGACGAATCAGACCGGTCGACCGCATGACTGTCAAACCCGCCGCCAGGTGCAGTGGGAGCGCGAGCAGGATGAACGGGAGGTTCTGCTGGGAGAATACCCCGGCCAGATTGCCGACGAGCCCGATGAGGCTAAGGAGGATTGAGGCCGCGAGGAGCGTAAGGACCGGCCGCGCACTTCTTGTAGCTGCGACGCCTGCGTCGCCCATTCCATCGACACCAGCAGAAATGAACGACGCGGGCGTCGCAGCTACACGTCGGGCAAGCCACCAGGCGATCAGGATTGCGATCGCGACGGGCGAGAATTGCCAAAGGTTCTGATTCGCATACGCGGCGACGTGATCGGTAAAGCCCCAGAGGTAGAGCATCAGGACCGACCCGAGCGTGCCGAGGATCAGCCACGCGATTGCGAGGGTCGAGGCGAACCTGCGGAACCACTTCAGCTTCGACATCGCCAGCGACGCCATCAGCGCCGATCCCAGCACGCCGGCGACCAAAAACGGCAATCTGCGGTCGGGGACGGCTTCGGGTTCGGGGGGGCGTAAACTAGGCCATCGGGCCTCTGACGAGGTCACCAGCGGGGTGATGCCTGCCGACAGGCGCGAGGGGAGAAACGCCGCTTCCCAATTACTGAGCGGCCGATCGCCATCCGGACCCATGGCCAAATCGATGCCCAGCGACACCAGCAGATCATTCTGCGTCAGCCGCACGGTGTGTTGTCGATAGGTGAGGTCGGTGCGCGGCTGTTTCGCGGCGAGGATTCGCTTGAGTTCGCCATCGGTGGCCTGATCGAGCATGTCGCGAACGCGGGTGGAACAGTTATCGCGGAAGTAGTCGTAGTGGTAGTCTGGCCGAGTGCGGTTGATTTCGCAGAGCTGGATCAGCCGATCGATCTGACGCGGCGTGAGATTCAACTTTTGGAAAATGGCTTGGCGCTCATTAAGGCGGTATTCGTCGAGGACGATGTCGGACGGGATCGCCCGCATGGTGTAGAGCATGCGGCCTTGCATGAACCGGCGGAGGAAGTGGGGTTGGTCGAAGTCAAAAAGCCCCCAGTTAAACGCCACGTCCCTCCCGTAACCGGGGTCGCCGCGGATTTCGATCATGTTGTGGCCGAACTTCTCCCAGACCTCGTCGCCCGCGCCGACGGTGATGAGCGTCACACTGCGTTCAGACTGCGCAAGTGCAGGTGCCGCAAGCAAAAGTAGGAGGAGGGGGAGGATCTGGCTGGACAGTTTGCTCAAGTGCGGGGTAATGTAACCGGGTCGCTGGGTGAATCTATGTCGAGATGGGTCGTTTCGATTCTTCTGCTGGCGAGCCTTTGGGCGCGGGCCGAACCGGTTGCGCTGGAGAAGCCCCTCTACGCCGAGGTTTTTCTCAAGGGAACGACCGCCAAGGCGACAAAAATCAGCGGCAATCTGACGACCTACGACGACGCAAATTTCACGCTTAAAATCGGTAAGGACGACCGCACGCTCGCCTGGGCGGAGGTGACGCCGTCCAGCGCGTTTACGCTGCGTCAGCGGCTGATCGATAAGACCAAGGCGACCGACTGGCTCGTGCTTGCCCAGTTCGGGCTGGATATCGGTGCCAAGGAACAGGCCCAGGGCGCCCTCCGGCAGGCGGTGAAGCTGGATCCGTCGCTTAAAAAGCAGGCGGACGAGCTGCTGGCGGCACCTGCCAAGGAAGAAACCTCCCCCGCCACCGAAGCGCCCAAGCCCGCAGCCGATGCCAAGCCGAAGGGCGACGGCGACCTGATCAAAAACGCCGACGAGCCCGGCGTTCCCGCCCCCCAGCCCGGCCGAAAGAAGGGGGAGAAGGTCGAGCGGGTGAAATACACCCCCGCCACCCCCGAACAAGCCGCCGAGGCGATGAAACGCATCCGCGACCAGCAGGCAAAAGTCGCCGACCAGATCAAGGTGCAGTTCGCCGAGTTTGAAACCGACCATTTCATCGTCTTCACCGACTGGGACGATCGCGAACACGCGTTTTTGAAGAAAAACCTCGAAGAGGCGTACAAAGTGGTCAGCAAGCAGTTCGATATGTCGCCGAAGGAGAACATTTTCGTCGGCAAGCTGCCGGTGTACATGTTTGCCGAGTATTCGGATTTCAGGTCGTTCGCGCAGACGATCGACCGCTTCCAGGTGACCCAGACGGTGGCGGGCTATTACCACGGGAACGAGGCCGGTTTCGGGCATATGTCGATGTGGAAGCCGAACGAATCGCTGACCGGCACGCGCAACATCAAGGACGCCGAGCGCCTGTGGGCGTACGTGCTGGTTCACGAGTTCACGCACGCGTTTTTGGCGCGGTATCGCAGCAATGAGTTCATCCCGCGCTGGCTGAACGAGGGGATCGCGGAGGTGATCGCGTCCAGCCAGTTCCCGCTGCGCGATCACCAGCGCGTCGCCCGTTCGATGGCATTGAACGGCGGCGACGTGTCGATGCTGTTCGACGACGAAAACATGCCCAGCGGGGTCTACTACCCGGTCATGCAGTCGATGGTGGAACTGCTGGTGAAGACCGACCGCAAGAAGTTCATCAAGCTGATCGACGACATCAAAGACGGCATGGACCCGGAAGAAGCCCTTCAGACAGGCTTCAAGACGAACTACGCCGGCTTCGCCAGAAGCTGGCGGGAGTGGGCGAAGAAGCTGAATTAGCAAACCGAGGAAGCGCAAGACACGAGAGTGGGAGACACGGGACACGAGGCAAAAAGCGGCGTTCCTCTCCTTATCTCGCGTCTCGTGTCTCCCACGCCCCCACGCGGCACGCAGTACGCATCACTCACCCCGTCTGTTGGCAATCCCGCTCTGCTCCCTACAATCGGCGCATGGTTTATCGTATCGACGTGTGGACGCGGCCGGACGCTTCGGGGCTGGATCCGCAGGGCATCGCCGCCAGGGCACAGATTCAACAGATCGGGATCGACCCGGGCGACACCCGCGCGTTCCGCGTCTTTTTCATCGACACCCACGCCACCCCTGAACAGGTGAACCGGATCGCGTCGGAACTGCTCGCAGACCCGGTTGTCGAGATGTCGTCGATTATCGAGCGCAAACCCGACGACGGGACCACCCGGCGGATCGAAGTCCACTTCAAGCCCGGCGTCATGGACCCGGTCGCCGCGAGCACGGAAATGGCGATCCGCGACATGGGCCTGCCCGTCACCGAAGTCCGCACCGGCAGGGCATATTTGTTCGAAGCGGCAATGACCGCCGAGCAGCTCCGGACCATCGCACGACAGGCGCTGGCGAACAGCGTCGTCGAATCCACCTTCTATGAAGCGTATCTTCCGAGCGAATTCGTCCACGCCCACGAATACGCGTTCCAGCTTCGCCACGTGCCCATCCGCGATCTGACCGACGACCAGCTCAAAACCCTCTCCCGCCAAGGCCACCTGTTCCTCAGCCTCACCGAGATGCAGGCCGTCCAGACCTACTACAAAGAGCAACGCCGTGAGCCGACCGATATCGAACTGGAAACGCTCGCCCAGACCTGGTCCGAGCACTGCGTCCACAAGACGCTCAAGAGCAACGTCGAAGTCGTCGACGAAACCGGCAAGGTCGTTCGCACGTACAAGAACCTGATCAAGGAAACGATTTTCGGCAGTACGCAGGAACTGATCAAACGCCGAAACGACGGCTTCTGCCTCAGCGTGTTCAAGGACAACGCCGGCGTCATCAAGTTTGATGACCAAGACGCCGTCTGCTTCAAAGTCGAAACCCACAACCGCCCCAGCGCCATCGAGCCCTACGGCGGCAGCGCCACGGGCATCGGCGGGTGCATTCGCGACGTGCTGGGCACGGGATTGGGCGCGAAACCGGTCGCCAATACGGATATTTTCTGCGTGGCGTATCCGGAACGTGGGTCGGAGGTCGGGGGTCGGGGGTCGGATTCAACCGACTCACGACCCACGACCCACGACCCACGTCTTCCTCGCGGCGTCATCCACCCCAAGCGCATCCTTCAACAAATCGTCGCCGGTGTGCGTGATTACGGAAACCGGATGGGCATTCCGACCGTCAACGGCGCGGTGTATTTTGATGACAACTACGTCGGCAACCCGCTGGTCTTCTGCGGCTGCGTGGGCCTGTTGCCGAACGACAAGATCGAAAAGAAAGTCGGCCGCGGGGACGCGATCGTCGTCATGGGCGGACGCACCGGCCGCGACGGCATCCATGGCGCGACCTTCTCCAGCGCCGAACTCACCGACAAACACCAGGACGAGTTCAGCCACGCCGTGCAGATCGGCAACGCGATCGAGCAAAAACGCATGATGGACGTGCTGCTCCAGGCCCGCGACAAACGCCTCTACAGCGCCCTCACCGACTGCGGCGCCGGCGGCCTGTCCAGCGCCATCGGCGAGATGGGCAGTGAAATCGGCGCGACCGTCACGCTCGAAAAAGTGCCGCTCAAATACAAAGGCCTCAAGTACGACGAAATCTGGATCAGCGAGGCCCAGGAACGCATGGT
>JBBQQZ010000029.1:0-18015 GCA_038215325.1 Tepidisphaerales bacterium
TCTCGATCGATTCGGATGGCGGCACTCCTGCTCGCCATGACTGCGTGTCAGGCGAGCGCTGAGAAGCTCGCGCCCCAAGCCGAAGGGGGCTTTGCGCCGCTAATCAGCGCTCAGGCCGACAACGTGACGCTTAAGCCCACCGATGCTCAGGTGACCGCCGCCGCCGCCATGACCGGCTTGGGCACGGGGGTTGCGGTGCAGATCGCGCCGGGCGACGCGGGGTATCCGGGCGTACAAATCCTGCCGAAAGGGGCCGAAAGCTGGGACTTGTCGAAGTTCGGATACGTCGAGGCGAAGGTGATCAACACCGGGGAGCGCGCAATCAACCTCAGCCTCCGCGTCGATAACGCCGGCGACTGGAAGAATAACCCGTTTAACACCGAAAGCCGCACCATCAAGCCGGGCGAGTCGGGCACCATCAAGGTGATCTTCGGCTACGCGTATGGCTATAAGAAGGGCTACGCATTGGACCCGAGCAGCGTGCCGCAGGTGATGCTTTTCACGGGCAAGCTGAAAGAGCCCAGGAGCATCCTTATCGAATCGCTCCGCGCCGGCGGCGAGCCGGGCGAGAAGCCGCTGGTTGATCCCAAGGACGTGCGCGTCGCGCCGAAGGATGGGTTTCTGCTCGGGAAGGGGATTAACCCGGAGAAAGACCTTCAGATCGACGCCGGCAAAGGAACCACGTCCGTCACCGACGGTACGGTGCAGATCACCGTGCCCGCTGGCGCCAAGGAACCGAGCGTGGCGATCAAGCCGGCGGCGGGGCGTTGGGATCTGCGGCAGGTTCTGGTGGTGAAGGTGCAGATCAAAAACGTCGGCTCGTCGCCGATCACCCCGCGACTGCTCATCGACAGCAACGGTGGACCCACCGAATGGGCCAGCGCCCAAGGCCCGATCGCACCCGGCGAAGCCGGGCAGGTGGAGGTGAGCTTCCTCGATTACAAGCCGTGGCAGGGTCCGGACGTGCTCAAGGGCACGCACATCCCAGGCTCCTACGCCGGCCAGCGTCTGACCAGTGACTCGGTCTCGGCGGTTCGGCTGGGGTTCGATCAGGCGGAGCAGGAACGCAAGTTCGTGATCGAGTCGATCACCACCGCCACTCCCGTCGCCGACATGCCCGAGTGGGTCGGCAAACGCCCGCCCGTTGAAGGGGACTGGAAGCTCACGCTCGAAGACAACTTCGACGACACCGGCGTCAACAAGAAGCTCTGGAACATCTATACCGCCAACTTCTGGGACAGCCGCACGCACTTCTCCAAAGACAACGTCATCCTCGGAAACGGGCTTGCCAAGCTGCGCTACGAGAAGAAGACGGGGTTCGTCAATGACGATCCGGAGCAGCTTCTGCCCAAGACCAAGAAGAATAGCTCCGACTACGCCTGCGGCTATCTCGACACCTACGGCAATTGGGTGCAGCGGTATGGGTACTTCGAGTCGCGGATGAAGCTTCCGGAGGCGCCGGGCCTCTGGCCTGCCTTCTGGCTGATGCCCGATCGTGGTGCCGAGGTCGGTCCGCAATGGAAACGTGCCGACACCAAGAACGGCGGCATGGAGTTCGACATCCTGGAGCACCTGACGCGCTGGGGTTCGCACCGCTGGAACATCGCCTTCCATTGGGACGGGTACGATAAGGACCACAAGGCCACCGGCAGCAGCAACATCTACGCCGCCAAGGATAAGGACGGCTTTGTCACCTGCGGCCTGCTCTGGCTGCCCGGCGAGGCCAAGTTCTACGTCAACGGCCGACTCGTCGCCGAGTGGACCAACGAACGCATCTCCAACGTGCAGTCGTACGTGATCTTCTACATGGTCAGTGGCGGGTGGGACAACAGCGCCCTGGACGATAGCAAACTGCCCGCAGACTTGGAGATCGACTACGTCCGCGTATGGCAACGCGCCGACCTCGCCTCCGACGTGGACGGCTGGAAGTCCAAGTAACTCGGATCAGAGGTAACCCACGCGCCTTTAGCTGCGACGCATGCGTCGCAGCTACAGGCGATGGGTTTACGCACGAACCGTATAATTCGTATTTGGTTTCGGGCGGCGCATCGCTGCGGAGCTTGGATCTTGCACGTTCAGCCAGTTCGCCGATGGCGCTGGATCGCATGAAGGGCGCGTGTCTGCGCCGCAGGGCTCGCCGTCCTGCCTACCCGAACGCGGCGATGATGGTGAACATCGCGATCCAGACCACGTCGAGGAAGTGCCAGTAGTAGACGCAGTTTTGAACGCCGACGTAGTGTTCGTGGTCGTATTTTCCGTGGGCGGCACCGTAGGCCACCATGCCGAGCGACACCATGCCGCCGACGACGTGCAGGGCGTGGATGAGGATCAGGAACATCACCAGCGCATAAAACGGGACCGACCGCCTGCCGGCGATCATCTCATCGCCACTCATGTTCACGGCCTTAGGGAGGGGCGTGGCGGCGACGACGGCCTGCTTGGCGTCCCAATCCTGCATCATCACGCGATGCTCGCGGTACAGGTGGACCATCGCGGGCGTCTGCACAACGACAAAAAGGCTGGCGAAGACGGTGGTGGCGGTCAGCCAGGTGCGGAACGTCGCGTGACGTTCGCGCCGGATGGCGGCGAGCGCCTGGTGGATCGTGACGCTGCTGGCGAGCATCAGCACGGTGCTCACCCACAGCGATTGCGGCAGATGCATGGTCCCGAAGGGCACTTCCCGGTTCATCACCCGGATCAGCACGTAACCGAGCATGCTGGCGGCGAAGAGCATCCCCAGCGACACCAGGAACAGCACCATGCCGATCGAATACGCGCGGCGGGGAACGGGAAAAGAGCGGGAAGTCACAGTCATATGGTAGGCCAGGTCGAGGTTTCAAAATCCGAAGGACAAACGGCGAATGATCGAATGAACATGCCTGATCACTCGGCCATTCGTCGTTGACTCGACATTCGTCATTCGACACTCGACATTGCCTTACGGCGCTGCCGTCACCGGTGTGGGTGCGAGCAGCGGTTGGTATTGATCGGTGTCGAGCGTGGTCGTGATGATGAAGACGCCGATAAACACGATGCAGATGCCGACGATGGCGGTGTAGAAGAGGCTGTCGTAGCGCAGGTGCATGAAGTAGGCGATGACGAGGAACGCCTTCACACAGGCGATCGCCAGCGCGACGATCATGTTGGCCTGGTAGCCGAAGTCGACCTTGGTGACGGCGACGGTGATGATCGTCAGGACCATCAGAACCGCGAAAACGCCGATCAGGATCAGTGGCGACACCGCGTGAACGTGGTGCTTGCCGTGCGAGTCATGAATCTCGGTCGCCGGGGCACCGGTGACTTGTTCGCGGAAGATGGAAGGGGTGGAACGCATAGATATTTCCGAGTTAAGGCAGCCTATTCATCTTGCAGCGTGATGAGTGTCGCGTGAGTGATTCCTCACGCAGCACGCAGCACGCAGCATTTACGACCCGATCTTCCCGTGAATGAGGTACAGGAGCGGGAAGAGGAAGATCCAGATCAAGTCGACCAAGTGCCAGTACAGTCCGATCAGATCGACCGGTGCGTAGTAGGCTTCGCTGAACTCGCCGACGACTTCGGTTTTCGGGCCGGTGATGCCGACGAGGCGCAGGCCCAGCCAGAGCACCCCGAGGATGCCGATCGGGATGCCGATGTAGTGGAACGCCCCGACATGGCTGATGACGCCGATGAAGATCAGGTATCCGCCGACAAACAGGGGCAGGAGCGGGGGGATCCAGAGTCGCTGGGCGGTGTTGCTGGCGCGGTAGAGGATCCAGAAGATCAGGCCCATGCCCACCAGCACGTGTATGCCGTGCAGGCCGGTCATGCAGTAGTAGATGCCGAAGAAGGTGTTGACGCGTTGTCGCGACAGTTGGTTATTGAGATCGGTGAAGGGCATCGACCCGTGTGCGGCGTCGGCGTGGGCGGCTTCAGTGGGCGTGGTGGCGACAAGCTGGGTGGCGACCAGGGCGCTGTCGAAAGCGTACTTCGGCGTGATTTTCGCCGCATCGCCGCCGGAGGCGTTGGGGTCGAGATAGGCGTACGGAGTCGCCGGCGTCCTGGCGAGACCCTCAGGCTGGAGCGCCGCCGGAGCGATCTTGGCCAGATCTTCTTTGAACTTCTTTTCGCCTTCGGCGTTGGTTTTGCCGTCGCCGGTGAAGCCGACGCTGTATTCGTTGTGCAGACCGGGTGCCAGATGGTGTTCGAATTTTGAATTATATTCGATCCCCTTGATGACCATGAACCCCGCCCCCCCGAGCAGGGTGAGCAGGAGGCAGACGACCAAACCGAAGTTTTTGTTGATCTGCGAGCAGCGAACGCCCCAAGCCATCGTCAGCGACGACGCCAGCAGGACGGCGGTGTTGATCGCGCCCATGGTGGTGTTGAGGTACGAGTGGGCGTAGAGGAATACTTCCGGGTGGTTGCTGCGATACACCGCGTACGCGCAGAACAATCCGCCGAACATCAGCAGTTCGGTGCCCAGGAAGATCCACATGCCGAGTTTGCCGGTGTCGAACTGCTGCTCCATCGTGTCGAAGTGATGGGCGAGGTTCGGGTCATGGGCGTGGCCTTGACCATGATCGTCGTGGCCGTCGGCGTGGGAGGTTGGTAGTGCTGCGTCGCTCATCTGTCAGTCCTGAGAATGTCGAGTGTCGAATGACGAATGTCGAACAAAAACGTCAAGCTTGGCGAGTAACGCATTCGACATTCGTCATGCGCCATTCGACATTTCCTAATGGTGACTTTTGTTCTCGTCCGCGCGGTAGTCCGGATCGATCTGCCAGTCGTACTCGCTGACCTGTTTCCACTGTGCGGTGTCGTACGGATCGTCTGCGGTCAGCGCTTCGGGGAAGTTGTCGTGCGGAGGCGGCGAGGTGGTCTGCCACTCCAGCGTGTTGCCGCCCCAGGGGTTGGCGGCGGCAATCGCGCCGTTCTTCAGCCCGCCGAGCCAGTTGAACAACACGCCGATCAAACCCAGGCCCATGATGTAGGCCCCGATCGAACTGAGCACGTGGTAGATCTGGTATTGCTCGGGGTAGCTTGCATACCGGCGCGGCATGCCGTGCGTACCGGCGAGGAACTGCGGGAAGAACGCGAGGTTGAAGCCGAGGTAGATCACGATCGCCAGGATGATGCCGACCTTGTCGTTGTACATGCGGCCGAACATCTTTGGGAACCAGTAGTAGGTGCCGGCGAGGAAGCCGAAGAGCATCGAACCCATCATCACGTAGTGGAAGTGGGCGACGACGAAGTAGGTATCGTGCAGGGGGATGTCGGTGCTCATCGCCGCCAGCGGCAGACCGGTGAGCCCGCCGACCGTGAACAGGCCGATGAAGCCCAGAGCGTACATCATCGGCGTCTTCAGGCGGACGCTGCCGTTATACATCGTCGCCATCCAGTTGAAGATTTTGATGGCGGACGGGATGGCGATGAAGAACGTGATGGCGGAGAAGATCGAGTTGGCGATCGCCGACTGACCGCTGACAAACATGTGGTGGCCCCACACCAGGAAGCCCAGCAGGGCAATCGCCAGCGACGACATCGCGATGAACTTATAGCCGAAAATATGCTTGCGGCTGAACGTGGCGACGACTTCGGAGATGACGCCGAACGAAGGCAGAATCATGATGTACACGGCCGGGTGCGAATAGAACCAGAAGAAGTGCTGGTACAGCACCGGGTCGCCGCCGTACTGCGGATCAAAGATACCGACGTGCAACGCGCGTTCGGCGATGAGGAGCAGCAGGGTGATCGCCAGCACCGGGGTCGCCAGGATCTGGATGATGCTGGTGGCGTAGAGCGCCCAGCAGAACAGGGGCAGCTTGAACCACGTCATCCCCTTCGGGCGGAGCGTGTGGATGGTCGAGATGAAGTTCATGCCGGTCAGGATCGAGCTGAACCCGAGGATGAACGCGCCGAACGTCGCGGGGATGACGGCGGAGGTCGTGGTGGTGGAGTAGGGGGTGTAGAATGTCCAGCCGGTGTCCAAGCCCCATCCGCCGGGCAGTTCGATGCCCATGCCGCTGCGGAGCACGCCGGACAGGAGCACGTACGTGAAGAACAACGCGCCGATGACCCACAGGTAGAAACTGAGCAGGTTCAGGCGGGGGAAGGCGACATCCTTTGCGCCCAGCATCAGGGGCATGATGAAGTTGCCGAGGATCGCGGGGATGGACGGGATGATGAACAGGAACACCATGATCGCCCCGTGGAGGGAGAACATGTTGTTGTAAAAATCCCAGTTGGCGTCGGCGTTGGCGATGAAAGTGGGGCCGGGCGTGAGCAGCTCGGTGCGGACCATCATCGCGAACACGCCGCCAAGGAAGAACGCAAGGCATACGCCGACCATGTACATGATGCCGATGCGCTTGTGATCGAGCGTAAAGGCCCAGGACATGATCCCGGACTGGTGGTTGAGGTAGTTATCCCCGTGCGGCTGCTTGGCCGGCTGGTGGGAGGGGATCGTGGGGTTGATGGCGGACATAACTGCTCCTGTGCTTCTTCCCGTGAACTAGGTATGGCACCTAAACGACACGGTAACTTTCCGAAAAACCCCAGGCTCCGCGTTCGCGAAGGCGGGGGTGAACACTGCTAATTTGCCGGCTGCGTTGCAGCGGCTTTTTTCGGGTCGGGTAGCGGGGCGTCCAGCGTCGGAGCCTCACCCTTGAAGTTGATGCTGATCGACTTCATGTAGTTGATGATCGCGGTCTTCTCACGCGTTCCGAACTTGCCGAGGTAGGACGGCATAACCGCGTTGTAGCCCGCGACGATGTGCTTGTTCGGGTACTCGATCGACTCGGAGATGTAGTCCTCGTCGGCGATATAGTCCTTGCCGTCGGTGAACTTACCTGAGTGGCCGAACAGGTTCTGCCATGTCGGCCCGATGCCGCTGGCACCATCGACGCTGTGGCACTGGAAGCAACCCGCGTTTTTGGCGAGTTTCTGCCCAACGAGGGTGGTCTTCGGGGCGTTGCCTTCCTTATCGAGGCGGAACGGATCGGATGCCGTCTTCAGCCACGCGTCGAAGGTGTCGCGGGTGGGGTGAACGTAAACCTTCGATAGCATCTTCGAGTGCTTCGTGCCGCAATATTCGGTGCAGAAGATGTTGAACCCGTCGGCGTAGGTTTCGGGCTTGTCAACGTCGTAGACGAAGCTGTCCGGATCGGTCCAGTCGATGCCTTCCTTGTGCGGGCTGACCTCGGTCGCGATGACCCAAAGTTTGTTGTATCGACCGGGCACCACGTCCTTTTTGATGCGGAAGTTCGGGAAGTAAAGGCTGTGGATCACGTCCTGGCTGCTCAAGACGAAGCGGACGGGCACGTCCTTCGGAATATGCAGCACCGGTTCGCTGTGCCCGTTCGGGTAGGTGAAGGTCCAACCCCACTTAAACGCCGTCACCTGGATTTCGAGCGCTTCGGGCGGCATGACGTTGAAGCGGACGTAGCCTTGGAAGCCCCATATGGCGATCAGGAGCACGATGATGCCGGGGATGACCGACCAGGTGATTTCGAGCTGGGTGTTGTGCGTCGCCCCGTGGCCGCGATCGTTGACGCCGGGCTTGTGGCGATAGCGCCAGGCGATCAGGAACGTGACGACAATCACGCCGACGCCGAAAATGATACTCACCCACGTGATAAACCACGTAAGCCAGTCGATCTCCGCGGCGATGGACGATGCGGGCTGGGGAAGCAGGATGTTGGAGCCGTCAGCTAAAATGCCAAACATAGTCGTCACGCAGTTAGTACTTGGTTTTTGCGACGCGACCGGGCTTCGCGCCAGAACATCAGTCCGATGCACGATCCGAGGATGATCACGCTCAGCGCTCCACCGGCGCGCATGATGTTCATCCAGTTCTTGGTGTACATCCCGGAATACTCGTCCCAGTGGTAGCACATCATCAGCAGTTGATCGACGGCGTCACCGATCTTGCCCCGGCCGGCCTCGACGAGCGCCATGCGGAACGTCTTGTCGGAAAACTCAACCCCGTACAGGTATCGGCTGACTTTGCCATCCGGCGTCAGAATCGTGAGCATCGACGGGTGCGCGTATTCGTTTTTGCCATCGACCTTCTGGTACTTGAAGCCCACTTCTTCGGCGAGTTTGGCGATGTGCGCCTCGCTGCCGGTCAGAAAATGGAACCCCGACACCGAACCGGCGCGGCCGTACATCTCGACGTAGTTGACTTTCTTTTCCTGCCCGAGCTGCCAGCGCTCGGTCGGGTCGATCGAGACGTAGACGACGTCGTAGTCTTTGCCGATATCCAGATCGATCTTCTGAGCGGTGGTGACCAGGGCGCCGGAGATAACGTCACAGATCTGCGGGCACCGGAAGTAGCCCATCTGAAGCACCACCGGCCTGCCGTTGTTGAAGCAGTCGCCCAGGGTGATGTTTTTGCCGGTCGAATCGACGAACTGTAAGTCCATCCGAACGGGGAGGCCCAGGCGTTCTTGGATCGCGACGTTCTCGGTGTTCTTGCGGAACTTCTCGGGCACCGGCTCGTACCGGTCGGCGACCGGCGCATCTGCGGCGCGCACAGTCCCCGAGCTCACGACGATCGTCGCGGCGAGAAGGGCGGTCCGGGCATATCGCAAGATGCGGTTCATGAGTTCCTCATTTCGCCGGCTGGGTCGACGGGCGCTTTCCGCCGGTGGCGATCACTTTCTTGATCGCTTCGTCGATCGGGATCGACGTTACCTGAACGCTCAGGTTCTTCTTCTGCTCGGCCTGGAGGCCTTCACGGGCGACGTAGTGGACTTCGCTCCACCGGCGGGCTTCTTCGTCGGCGCTATATTGATTGTAGTACGCTCGAACGCCTTCGATGATCGTCATTATTACGATCGTGCCGACGATGCCCGTCGTGAGAATTACTGGGACATTAAGCCCTTGCGGTTGTGCCATGGTTCACCTTCAAAAGTTCTGCAACGCCATTGATTCGTGCGTCCTCGGGTCCTGCACCGGCCGAAGGGCGTGCGAGGCGAGCATGCGGATGATGTTGCCCAGCCATATCGATCCCGCGCCCAGCAGGCAGAGGATTTCCGGCAGGCCGAACAGCATCTGCCCGGGCGTTTCCGCCCAGTGGAATTCCGGCATCGTTAACAGGTACATATCGACAAAGAAGCAAGCGATCAGCCAGATTGCCCAGAAGCCGATGCCGAACATATTCCGCTTCACATGACGCGAGATGACGCCCAGGAACGGGATGACAAATCGCCCGATGAGGAGGATAAGCACCAGCGGGGTGTAGCCGTTGGGGTGTGCGGTGGAATAGCCGCGCTTGTCGTACCAGAAGGTTTCTTCCGGCATGTTCGCGTACCACTGGAGCATGTACTGGCTGAACGCGATATAGGCAAAGAACACCACGAACGTGAACATGAACTTGCCCATGTCGTGGTAGTGCTCTTTCGAGACCGAGCTTGTCAGGTAACCTCGAGACTGGAGTCCGAGGCAAATTAGAATCATGACAGCCCACATCGCCTGGCTGCCCGAGGCGAAGAAGTAGACGCCGTACATGGTGCTGAACCAGTGGGGGTCAAGCGACATGAACATATCGAACGCGATGAACGTGACGATCAACCCGCACGCCATCAGGATCGGGCCGGAGGCCTGTTGAAGCCGCGAGCTGATGTCGATATCACCCGAGGCGTCCTGCTTGACCGACCGGCTCCAGTACCACCAGCCGACGGCGGACAGGATCAGGAAATAGGCGATGATACGCACGCCCCAGAACATGGGCTTCAGCCAGTTGTCACGCTTTTCTTTGATGATCTCGTCGTAGTGACGCTGGATACCGGGCTGTACCTGTTCGTTCGGATAGGCGATGACGTTAACGAGCGAGTCGTCGTGCCCCTTCGGCCCAGGCGACAGGGCGCTCGGGGAGACCTCGTGCTTCTCGCCGGCAGCGGGATCGCGATCGTCAGCAGCGAGCGGGCCAGCGAGCGGGGCAGCGTGCGGGGCGGGGTGGTCGTCGGGGCTGGCATCAGGGGCCTGGCCGTGGTGAACGACCGGGGTGTCGGACGGCACGGCCCAGGAGTAGACCCAGGGCGTCTTGTGGCCGTTGTGGTCGACGGTCGAGCTGGTGGCGGTCACGAAGATGATGGGCAGCAGCAGCAGACCCATCAGCGGGATCTGCATCGACATCACCTCAAGGATGCGCCGGACGTTGGTGATCCAGCCGGCGCGGACGAGGTGGTTGATCAGCACGAAGATCAGCGCGGAGCAACTGATCGCCAGAAAGCCGATCGTGCCGAACAGCAAGGCCCAGAAGAACCGCTGGCTGTGCTGCTCCGTCGCCAGCGACGCGCCGAACGCGCCGGCGAAGGCGGCGACGCCCAACGCCATCAGGCCAATGCCGAGCACCCTGCTGCCCGGCTTGAGCTGGGTCAGCTCGTTATCGAGCGAATGTGCATGCGAATGCGAACCCACGATGGCTCCAGTCAAAGGAGTCAGGAGTCAGGAGACCGGAGACAGGAGACAGACCTGCTCGAATCCACTTACCACTGACAGTCCAAATTTCTTGACAAAACCCAGCAGACATTCGGTCAGCAAACGCCTGACGCCTGTCTTCTGTTCTTTGTCTCCTTCTTCACTTCTCCGAGTTCTGCGCCACCGCCGGCTTGGTGCCGGTGGCGGAGGTTTGCAGGGCACGGACGTACGCGACGATCGCCCATCGGTCGGTCGGATCCTGAATGCTGGATCCGTACGCGCCCATGTTGCGAATGCCGTTGACGATGGTGTTGTAAATGTGGCCGTCCGGGCGGGCGACGATCGTCGGATCCACCAGGTTGGTAGGCGGAACCCAGCTCATGCCGGCAACGCCGTTGTTTTGCAACTCACTCGCCCGGCCGGCGACGGGACCGTTGCCGTGGCCGTCGTAGCCGTGGCACGGCATGCAGTTGGTGTTGAACTTTGCCTGGCCGCGCTTCAGCAGGGCTTCGTCGAGCTTCACCGGGATGCCGTCGATGAACGTGGCTTCGAATTTGCCGCTGGTCGTATTGAACGATGACGAAAACCCGCGGTAGAGGTGGTCGTCGGCTTCGAGGCGCCCGCGGGCGACCGTGCCGAGCACCTTCGGGCGGCTGGCGCGACCGTCGGCGAAGACTTCGCTGGTGTGCTGGGTCTTGGACTTGATCTGATTGTCCATGTCCTGGATGAGGTGAATGCGCGGCTCTTTGCTGAACGCCGTGCGCGACCGCAGCACCGCCGCGAACACCAGCGTGCTCAGGCACAGGAAGATGAGGAACAACGACGTCATCCAGAACGGCGGCTTCGGGAACCGGCCGTTGATCTGACGAACATGTTTTTTCTTGTCGGCCATACTCAAATCGTGGGTCGGGGGTCGGGCGTTGGGGGTCGTCAATTCGACCCACGACCCACGACCTACGACCTACGTCCTAGTCTTCTACGGTTTCAACCGTCAGAGGCTTCGTTGACCTCAAAAGTTCAAGCGTCTTGGCTTCGTCATAGTTCGGGTCGCCCGCGTCGATCACGATGAAAAACCGGTCGCTGGTCGCCCGGCGGAAGTTTTTCAGCTTGAACAGCGGGTTGTAAAGCATCGGCAGCTTGTTCAGCAGCAGCATGCCGAAGACCGTTGTCAGCGCCGCGAAGAGCACCGTGCATTCGAAAATGACCGGAATGCTCGCAGGCAGCGACCAGAGCGGCTTGCCCGAGATCAGGTATTGATAGCCTTGCAGGTTCACCCAGTTGAACGGTTCCGGAGGCAGGATCGACACAGCGTTAATCCACCAGGTCATGGCGATGCCGAACGCACAGCCCGTCAGGCCGCCGGTGAGCACCAGCCAGGGGAGGATCGTTGGCTTGACGCCCATGGCGGTATCGATGCCGTGGATGGGGAACGGCGAATGCACGTCCCAGTACTTAAAGCCCGCATCGCGCACCTGCGCTGCGGCCTCGGTGACGCGCGTCACGTCGTCGTATTCCGCCGCCAGGCCCACGACCTTCGGCACCTCGATGTCGAGGGACGGTGCGACGACCGTTTCGGCGGATGGGTTTAGAGAACTCATAGTCACTACCTCAAGGTCCGTGTACCGTGACGAGGGTGTCGTGAAAGCGAACCAACGTCTTCTTTCACGTCACACTCGTCACGCAACACTCGTCAATGCTTTCGATGTCCTTCGTCCGGCGAATAATCGCTGCGCCGCTGATCGTGCGTTTGCTTGTGCGGTTCGCCGTGATGCACATGGGCCTGCGGCATCACGCTCTTCACTTCCGCCATCGCCACGATCGGCAGGAAGCGGCAGAAGAGCAGGAACAGCGTGAAGAACAATCCGAAGCTGCCCACGAACATGCCCACTTCGATGTACGTCGGCCAGTAGAGGCCCCACGAGCCGGGGAGGAAATCGCGGTTAAGTGATGTCACGATGATGACGAAGCGTTCCCACCACATGCCGATGTTGGCGATATTGGCGATCAGGAACAGCACCCACGGGTTCAGGCGAAGCTTGCGGATCCAGAGCAACTGCGGCACGATCGCGTTGCAGAACATCATCGCCCAGAACGACCACGCGTACGGGCCGCCGAGGGCACGGAACTTGAACAGCGACTGTTCGTAGTGAACGCCCGAGTACCAGGCGATGAAGATTTCCGTGCAGTAGGCGTAGCTCACGATCATGCCCGTTGCGAGCATGATCTTGGCCATGTTGTCCAGGTGACGCATGGTGATCAGGTCTTTGAGACCGAACCACTCGCGGGCCGGGATCGCCAGCACCAACACCATCGCGAAACCGCCAAAAATGGCACCTGCGACAAAGTAGGGGGGCAGGATCGTGGTGTGCCAGCCGGGGAGCTGTGAGGTAGCGAAGTCGAACGACACGACCGAGTGAACCGAGAGCACCAGCGGGGTCGCGAGTGCGGCCAGCAGCAGGTAAGCACGTTCGAAGCGATGCCAGTGACGGCAGGAGCCGGTCCAGCCGAGGCTGGCGATGCCGTAGGCGACCTGACCGAGCCTGGCCTTGGAGCGGTCGCGGAGGGTCGCGAGGTCGGGGATCATGCCCACGTACCAGAACAGGAGCGACACCGTGGCGTACGTCGACACCGCGAACACGTCCCACCACAGCGGCGACCGCGCCTGCGGCCACATCGCCATCTGGTTCGGGATCGGGAACAACCAATACGCCAACCAGACACGCCCGACGTGCAGCGCGGGGTAAAGCCCCGCGCACACCACCGCGAAGATCGTCATCGCTTCGGCAAAACGGTTGATCGACGTGCGCCAGTTCTGACGGAACAGGTACAGAATCGCGCTGATGAGCGTCCCGGCGTGACCGATACCGACCCAGAACACGAAGTTGATGATGTCAAACGCCCAACTGACCGGCTGGTTGTTGCCCCACACGCCCACGCCGGTGGTCAACAGAAGGAACACGCAGGTGACGTACACCAGGAAGAGGCAGAACGCGACGCCAAACCCGATATACCATCCGACCGGGGCCGGGCGCAGGTTGACGTCGGTGACCACTTCCGTGACCGACGTGAAATCCCGCCCGCCAAGCACCAACGGTGCCCGCTTGCCGGGGATCTCGATCGCGTTATCGATCTCGCGATAGATCACGGAGGATGGGTCGGAATAGATCGTTGCCATAGCTTGGTCGTGAGTTGTAGGTCGTTGGTAGTTGGTCGTGGGTCGTTTTGCGACCTCCGACCTCCGACACACGACCTACGACCCACCTCTCCTAATGAACTTCTTCCTTCACCGCGGCCTTGGGTTCGTCAACGGGATTTCGCAGCTTGGCCAGGTGGTGCGTTCGGGGACGGTTGTTCAGTTCCTGGAGAACCTGATACGCCCGCGGACCCTCGTGCTGCCTGCGGACCAGCGAATCCGGATCGTTCAAATCGCCGAACACGATCGCTTCGGTCGGGCAGGCCTGCTGGCAGGCGGTGATGACATCGAAGTCGTCCACCGTCGGCTTGTCGCGCTTCCCGTTGATCCATTCGTTCCGGCGGTCGATCGTCGCGTGCTTGATCCGCTGGACGCAGTAGGTGCATTTTTCCATCACGCCGCGCATGCGCACCGTGACGTCGGGGTTGAAGACCAACGCATGCACCTTGTCCACTTCGTACTTCTGCTGCGTATCCGGGATGCCCAGCCACGGATAGTGGCCTTCGCGCGGGTGTTTGCTGTGGTAGTCGAGGTAGTTGAACTTACGGATCTTGTACGGACAGTTGTTCGCACAGTACCGCGTGCCGATGCAGCGGTTGTAGATCATCGTGTTCAGGCCCTCGCTGTCGTGTACGGTGGCGGCGACGGGACAGACCTGTTCGCAGGGAGCGTTCTCGCAGTGAACGCACGTGATCGGCTGGTACGTCACCTGCGGGTTTTCGTCGGCGATCTTGCCGGCGTAGTCCGGGGCACCGGACTTGAAGTAGCGGTCGATGCGCAGCCAGTGCATCTCGCGGTTGCGGATGACCTGATCCTTGCCGACGATCGGGATGTTGTTTTCCGACTGACACGCGACGACGCAGGCATTGCAGCCGATGCAGGCGTTCATGTCCATCGCCATGCCCCACGCATGCGGATCGCTAAACGCCGCCGGGCCGCCGTTCTTGCTGTGGCTGGAGGACGGGCTGGGGAAGAGCTGAAGCTCCTTCAGGACGTGGGCTTTTTTGTGCGGCGCGTGCGGGTTTTTGACGAAGGCCTGCAACGTCGATTCGTGAACGATTTTCCCGCCCTTGCTCTCTTCGCCGACGCGCTCTTCGCGGATGGCCATGCCCACCGGTTCGATGATGTGGTGCGTCTGCGTGGTGGCGATGCTGTAACGGTCGCCTGTCTTGACGGGCATGGGGCAGTACGCCACCCACTGAGCGCCGGTGGCGCGGATGGAGTAGGTGTCGAAGCCGATGTTGTAGCCGATCGAGCCGGGGTTTTCGGTCAGCACGATCGCGCCCGCGCGTTTTCGGCCGTAGCCGAGGGGGAGGGTGATCACGCCCGACGGCTGACCGGGCATGATGTACGCCGCAATGGTGATCTTCTTCCCGCCGACGACCAGTTCGATCAAATCGGTGGTGTTGTCGTCCTGCGTGACGCCCAGTTTCTGTGCGTCGTTGTAGCTAATCAGTGCCGCGTTATCCCACGCGATTTTTGTGACCGGATCGGGCAGTTCCTGAAGCCATCCGTTGTTGGCGAATCGGCCGTCGTACATCGTGTAGTCGGCGACGAAGCGGACTTCAAACTCCCCACCGGCGGCGGGGAAACTGACCGTCGGCTTGCGAACCGCCTTGACGGTGACCGGGGCACCCGCGCCGACGAAACCGTCGTGCAGCGCCTTGCGGAAGTTTGGGTTGTTCGCGACGAACGGGTCGTTCAACTTGCCCGCCCACGTGCGGTAGAGCACGGCCTGATCGAGCGTCAGTTCCCTGGCGGCGTCTTCGGTGACTTTCAGCACGCTGGCGACCGTTTCGCCGGAGATCGCGCTGAGCAGCGATGCGGGCGTGAACCCGTCAAAAAGTGGGCGAATGAGCGGCTGCTGGATACAGATCGTGCCGTCCCATGCTTCGGAATCGCCCCAGGATTCAAGATAATGAGCGCGGTTCACGTGCCACTGACACGCGGCGGAGGTTTCGTTGTCGTAGACCGAAAGGTGGACCGACACCCCGCGGCCGCGCAGGTTGCCCAACGCGCCGCCGAAGTTCAGGTCGGTCGGGGCGTCGTACACCGGGTTGCCGCCGAGGATGATGAGCGTGTCAACGTTGCCGGTGTTGATCGAATCGACCAACGCCCGCATCTGTTCGATGTGCGTGGCGCGATCGGGTTCGGAGCGAAACGTGATCGTGTTGCCGAACGACCGCAGCTTCTCGTTGATCGCGTTGATGATGCCGAGCACGTCGGCACGCAGGTGATGACCCCCGGCGACGATGGCCTTGCCTTCGGCTTTGGCCAGATCGTTCCAGATCTTCTCGACGAATGCGGTCTGATCGGAGTTCAGTCTGTCCTGGGCGCTTTCCAAACCGGCCTTGTGGGCGAGCTGGAGCACCATCTGCTCGATGAAGCGGATGGTGGTGGGGAAGCGTTCGTCGGCGACCGTGCCCGTGGTCGAATACATCGACTCGAGCACGTACATGCGGTTCATGGTCTTGGTCGTGTCAGCACTCTTGCGCTTCTGCGCCCAGTCGTTGCTGTGGCGAATGGCGTAGGGGTGCGTGCCGAGCAGGTCAGCGTCGAAGGAGACGATGAAATCGGCTTTGCTCAGGTCATAGACCTGGCGCACCGGCTGGCCGAAGGCTTGCTTGTCGGCGACGTAGTGGTTGTCGCGCGAGATCGCTTCGTATTCGTAAACCTTCGCGCCCTTGTTGGCGGCGACGAAGCGGCTGAGCGCGTCGCGCGTGGTGGGGGAGCTGGTCGCTTCGGTGAGGATCGCGATCTTGCCCGATTTTTTGGTCTGCTGGCTGATGGCGGCGGTAAAATCAATCGCGCTGGCGGCCTGGCCTTGATCGACGACGTTACGGTGGACGATCGCCCGGCTGCGCTCCGGGTCATACATCTCTAATAGAGACGCCTGCGCCAGCACGCTGGAAGCGCCCATCTTCCCGCCAAAGGTTGCCACCTGCGGGTGAAGCGGGTTGCCTTCGATCTTGATCGGACGACCGTCGTAGCTGGAAACCAGGAGCGGCTGGGCGTAACCGCCTAGCTCAAAAGCACTTGCGTACTGCTCGGGCACGCCCGGGATGCGGCCTTGCGGACGCGACGTCTGCTCGACGACGTTTTCCTTCGGCCAGCGCCGGCAACCGGTGAGCGTGATGCCCGCCAGCGCCATCGACGCGCCTGCCAATTGAAGGAACTTGCGACGGGACTGGTTCGTCCCCGACCCTTTCAACATCTCGTTGGGGTCGTACGAAGCGAACTCGTTCTCAATCGCAGCGCGAACCGCCGGCGTGTTTGCCAGCTCGTTGAGCGACTGCCAGTAAGATCGGCCTGTTTGGTTCTGGTCGTTCATCGGTGGCACGTAGAGCAACTGGTCATGAACTGTGGGTCACGAATGCCGTACTTCACTTTCAGGTGGTCGCCCAGCATTTCCTGGGTCACCTTGTCGTCCGGCTTCAACTGATGCTTATCCTGCAATTCCTTAAGGATTTGGAAACTTTCCGTCCCCGGCTCCGCCATCGCCAGTTTCTCCGGCGTCCAGCCAAGGTTGGTGACCTGGTCCTTCGGACGCAGGGCCTTTTCAGGAGCGCGGTGGCATTCAAGGCACCAGCCCATGGAGAGGTTCTTGGCCTGGTAAACGCCGCGTTCGTCCATCTGATCGACCCGCGAGTGGCATTCGACGCAGGAGACGCCCTTGTTCACGTGGGCGGAGTGATTGAAATAGCTGTAGTCGGGCAGGTCGTGAACCTTGACCCACTCGATCGATTTGCCGGAGTTCCACGATTCGCGAACCGGCGCGAGCTTGGGCGACTCGGTCATGACGTTGGTGTGGCAATTCATACACGTCTGCGTCGGCGGGATCGCGGCGAAGGCGGCTTTGTCCACCGTCGTGTGACAGTACGTACAGTCCAGGCCCAGCTTTCCGACGTGCAGCGCGTGGCTGTACGGGACCGGCTGGACCGGCTGATAGCCCACGTCGGTGTTCTCGGGGGAGGCTCCCAGGCCCACCACGACCGGCATGTAGGTAGCTCCGCCGACCACCATTAGGAGGAGGATCGGCAGAATGAGGTTCGCCGTCTTGGGGAAGACGTATTTGGAGGTGTATTTCTCAGCCATATGCTTCCGACGAATCGTGCCTTCGTCCTGCGACAGACCGGTGAAGATAGCGAACCTTTCAGCCGTTACAACCTGAACGCGTTTCCATAATCAGCTACTCCACACCGATTGTCAGCAACCAAATCCGCTGTGCGACATCATGACGCAGAAAAAAGGACTGAATAATCCGCTGATCGGCACGGATTATGCTTCGGCAATTTGCCGCATTCCGCCGGGCGAAAATGCGTCTCAATGCCTGAAAAATCTGTGCTCCATGCCGGTCGCAGGGCACACAATCTGTAGTGGATCAGCGGTCGCGTCGCGCATACAGAGTGCGAAGTTTT
>JBBQQZ010000030.1:0-18010 GCA_038215325.1 Tepidisphaerales bacterium
GATCAGGTGAAATCGAGTATTTGGATCACTCAGAAAATTAGCGCCAACGATGTGATCTAAGCGGAAGTCAGTATATTCGGGAGGTTCTAAGGGGTCGGGGGTCTTTGATTATTGCTGATATTTCCTTATGATTCAGCCATGCCACGACGACTTCGCGAAGCAACCGGAGGGATCTGTTATCACGTTCTAGGCGCCGAGACGGTTCTCGTTCTTGTCGTCGCAGGGTCGTTTCAAAGAAAAATCCGGGAAATCAAAGGGGTCGGGTTTCTTTGTTTTTGCGTGTTCTTTCCGTCATTCCTATTGGATTGCTCACGAAATCGGTTTCTTCTAGGGCGAATTATTCAGAAAATAAGTCATAATCAAATAACCCCGACCCCTTTGATTTCCTCAAAGTGCCGATCCAGGACCGTATCGACAGCCTCAAAGAGCTGAACAAGACTGGGAAACTGCACGCGAAGCTGATTGTTGAGTAACGTTCAGCCCATCAGTGCCACTCGATCCGCCGCCGCTTTGCCGGCGAAGGATTTCAGGCCTTTGTCGAAGGTCGCGACGACGCCGTCGTTTTGAATCGCCAGTGCCAGCAGGTAGGCGTCGGTCACCTGCTGGTGGCCTGCCAGCAGCCGGTGGGTCAGGCGCAGTTCCGGCTGGTCCCATCGCAGCGAGTCCGGCCAGAAGACGTGGTTTCGCTCGGCGAGCATCGACGACAGCAGTTCGATCGCCGCCGATGGCGTGACGGCGGCGGGGATCGCCTTCTTGTTCGATGACACGCGGATGAAGCCGCACTGGGTGATCGGGCAAGTCGCCCAACCCGGACTTGCGACCCGGTCAAACCATTCGTGCGCGGCGGCGTGGTGGATGTGGTTTGGCCAGGCGAGCGCGACCAGCAGATTCACATCGAGCAGGTAGACGCTCATTCCTCTTCCTCAGCGCGTTTCACGTCCTGCGGCGTAATCGCGGGCGCGTCTACGGGAACATCAAAAACCGGAAACCCATTCCGCCGCGTCATTGGATTGGGTGCGGTCAGTCCCTTGCGCGCCAGTTCAGAGAGGACGTGACCGATCGAAACCGACCGCGCCTCGGCGATGCTTTTGGCGGCAGCGATCAGGTCGTCGTCGATCACGAGAGTCGTACGCATACAAGAACTATCGATTGTCGATGTTGTGATGTCAAGATGTTTCCGCATTCTGATGCCGCAGCCGCCTTTTCGTTCTTGGCACGCCCCTTGCGATGTGATCTGGCGTCGGAGACACGCATGACAATACCCCCGCTGGATACGCGGAAATTTACGATTGATCAGCTTCCTTTGTGGGGGCAGCCGCAGGGTTCGCGCTCGATGGCGGCAATAACTGCGCTTCCGGTCCAGGGGAACGATCAGGTGCCGACCTCCGACGACAAATTAACTACCGCAGCCCGGCAGCTCGTGGGGAGCACGTTCTTTGGAACGCTGCTCAAGCAGATGCACGACAGCCCGTTCAAGAGCGAGCTTTTCTCTGGCGGGCGTGGGGAAGAGGCGTTTTCGCCTTTGATGGACCAGCAGATGATCGACCGCATGAGCCGCACCGCCGGCGACAAGTTGGTTAAGCGGATCGTCAAACAGTTCCACAAGAACGCACTCGAGGCTGAGGAAAACCGGAAGGACGTCCTCGACGTCTACCGCAAACAAAAGGAGCCCGGCCATGTCAGCACCGATCGCCGAGCTTGAAAAACTGCTCACCGCCATCGTCACCGAGCACCGAACGCTGTCGGATACGGTCCAGGCGCACCAGGACGCGATGCGCCAGTTCCGCTTCGAGGACATGACCACCGCTCAGGAGGCGATCGAAGCCTCCCGCACGCGGATGGTTATCCACGAAGCCCGGCGGCGCATGTTCGTCCAGCAGATCGTGCGGCTGCACAAGCTGCCCGCCAACGCGTCGTTGCAGCAGATTGCCGACGCGGCGCCGCAGTTCAGGAAGAACCTGCTGAAGCTTCGCGACGACCTGAAGCTGATCACCGGCCAGATCACCCGCAAGACGACGATCTCCGGCAAGGTCGCCGGAGCGCTGCTGGGGCATCTGAACACCGTCGTCCGCGTCGTCGCCGGTGCCGTGCAGCAGGCGGCGGTCTATACGAAACAAGGCATGCCGACCGTGTCGGCCCGCATCGGAATAATGGAAGCAGTCGCGTAAGCAGTACTGCACTCAGCACTCAGTCCTCACTATGTCCCTCACCGCCACGCTCAACCTCGCTCGCAACGGTCTGGCGATCAACCAAGCCGCGATCCAGACGGTCGGCAACAACATTGCCAACGTCGGGAACGAGAATTACACGCGCCAGCGGGCCGAGATCTCCACGTCCAGGGACCAGCAGATTCGCCCGGGCGTGTTTGTCGGCACGGGCGCGCAGCTCGATGGCGTGCGACGCCAGATCGACGAGGCGCTGGAAGGTCGCATCCGCAACTCGCTCGCCGATGCCGAGAACGCCGGCGTGCAGCAGCAGTGGCTCAGCCGCGTCGAATCGGTCTTCAACGAACTGTCCGATCAGGATCTGTCCACCCAACTCAGCAAGTTCTTCAACTCCTGGTCCGACCTGGCGAACAAACCGCAAGACCTCGGCCTGCGGCAGGTGGTCACGCAGACCGGCGAAAGCGTTGCGTCGTGGTTCCGGCAGATGAACGACGAGATGCAGTCGCTCCGCGTCGACCTGAGTGAGAAGCTCAAAGGCTCGGCGATGAAGGCGGACGAACTGGCGACCAAGATCGCCGAGCTGAACACCGAAATCGTCAAAAACGAGTCCGGCGGTATCGGGGGCGAGGCGATGGGGCTTCGAGACCAGCGGAACGCGGTCTTGAAGGAACTTTCCGGCCTAATCGACATCCGCACGATCGAACAGCCCAACGGCGTGGTCAACGTCTACGTCGGCTCCGAGCCGCTGGTGTTTGATGCCCGCTCGCGAGGCGTTACCACCACCAACGAAACCATCGACGGCAAGCTCGTCACCAAGGTTGTCTTCAAATCCAACGGCGGCGAACTACAGAACGATTCGGGCGAGATCGGCGGGCTGATTAAGGTTCGCGACGCCCTCGACGCCACCAATGAGAATCTCGACACGCTGGCGTCGTCCCTTGCGTTTGAACTGAACAAAATCCACTCCTCCGGCCAAGGGCTGGCGGGACTGGCATCGGTCGTGGGCGCGACGACCGTGACCGACGCGACCGTCGCGCTGAACGACAAAGATTCGGGCCTCAAACAGTTCCCCAAGAGCGGCAGCTTTGTCGTTCATGTGAAGGACAAGGCCAGCGGATTATCGACCAGCACGCTGGTGCAGGTGGATCTGGACGGCACGGGAACCGATACGACGCTCGACAGCCTGATTGCACAGCTCGACTCCGTCGGCGGCATCACCGCCGCCAGCAACGGCGGGCGGTTGCAGATCACCGCGGACAACGCGCCGGCCACCGAAATCAGCTTCTCCCAGGACAGCTCCGGCACGCTCGCGGCGATGGGAATCAACACCTTCTTCACCGGCACCGACGCCGGCGAGTTGAAAGTGAACGAAGCCCTCGTCGGCAATCCCCAGCTCCTCGCGGCCGCCAAAAACGGGAACTCCGGCGACAACCAGACCGCCCGCGCGATCGCCAATCTTGAAACGCTCTCGCTCGATTCGCTCCAGGGACAGACGCTCAAGACCCGCTACGAAGGCATGGTCAGCGACATCGCCACCCAATCCTCCACCGCCAGCGCCAGCGCCGAAGCCAGCGCGGTGGTCGTCGAAACACTGCAGGCCCAGCGCGAAGCCGTCAGCGGCGTGAGCCTGGACGAAGAAGCGATCAACCTGATGCGATATCAGCGGGCCTTCCAGGGCGCGGCACGCGTCATCACCGTCGTCGATGAACTGATGCAAACCATGCTGGGAATGGTGCGTTGAAAAGTGGTCAGTGGCCAGTGGCGAGTGGTCAGAAATGACTAGCCACTGATCACTGACCACTGACCACTACTATGGCCATCCTTCCTGCCAACCTCTCTCGTGTCAGCAACCAGTTGCGGGCGAACACGTCGCTCAACCAGTTGTCGCGCACGCAGACGGCGCTGATGAAGGCGCAGAACCAGCTCACCACCGGCCGCAGGTTGAACGCGCCGTCGGACGATCCGGGCGAAGCCTCGATCGCCGCCCAGATCCGCAAGACGATCGAAAAGCGCGAAGCGTACGACAGCAATCTGCGACGCGCAAAAAACGGCCTGAGCGAAGTCGATTCCACGCTGGGCGACATGTCGAACATGCTGCTTCAGGCGGAACAAATCGCCAGCGCCAACGTCGGCGATTCGGTCACCCAGGCCGAACGCGAAAGCGCCGCCGCGATCGTCAAAAGCATCTACTCGCAGATGCTCACCCTCGGCAACAAGAGCATCGAAGGCAGCTACATCTTCGCCGGCGACAAACTGGACAAGGCGCCGTTCGAGGAGTTCGCCGGCGGGGTGAAGTTCGTCGGATCGGCGACGGCGCTCAAGAACGATTTTGACGAATCCACCGTGGGCGCGTTCCAGGTGAACGGGTCGGACGTGTGGGGCGCGCTCTCCACCCGCATCGAAGCCTCGACCGACAACACGCCCGTCCTCGCAGGCGCGACGCGAATCGTCGATCTCAAGGGAACGACGCTGCAAGGCGTGCAACTTGGGACCATTCGCATCGGCGACGGCACGGCTGCGGCGAACGTAAACTTGAACGGCGCGGACACGGTGCAGGACGTCATCGACCGGATCAACAACGCCGGCGTCGGCACGCTAACCGCTTCGGTGAACGCGGCCGGTGACGGCATCCAGATCACCGGCGGTGCAGGTGACAACATCACCGTACAGGACATCGGCGGCGGCAAGACCGCGAACGACCTGGGCATTCGCATGCCGGTCCCCGGCGGCCCGGGCGCGCCTGTCGTCGGCGGCGATCTGTCGCCGAAGATCACGAACCTCACCCCGATCTCTGCGCTCAACAACGGCCTGGGCATCGACACCGCCGGGCTGATCATCAGCAATGGCGCGAAGTCGGCGGCGATCGATCTGTCCGGCGCGACGACGGTCGAAGATTTGCTCAACGCGATCAACGGCGCCGACGTCGGCGTGAAGGCCGAGATCAAGCAAGACGGCACGGGCCTGCGATTGCTGAACCCGACGCAAGGCAACGAGATGCGCGTCGGCGAAAACGGCGGGGCGACGGCACAGGACCTTGGCCTTCGGTCATTCGAGCCGGCGAGCAAGCTGCTGGACCTGAACGCCGGCAAGGGCGTACGGTTTGTCGATGGGGTGGATTTTCGCATCACAGACTCCAATGGCGTGGCGATCGATGTGGACCTGACCGCCGCCACGCAATCGGTGCAGGACGTGATCGACGCGATCAACACCGCCGCCACCGGCGCGGGCGCGGGCGTGACGGCAGGTTTTGCGGCGACCGGGAACGGCATCGTCCTGACCGACACCGCCGGCGGGGCGGGGACGCTTGCGGTCACGTCACAGAACTTCTCCCAGGCCGCTACCGACCTTGGCATTGACGCCGCCGCTGTGGGCACGCAAATCACCGGACGCGATGTCCACCAGGTGGTCGCCGAGGGCGTGTTCGCCAATCTCAGCAAACTCCAGAAGGCGATGAGCGAAGGCGACCAGGCCGCCATCACCAGCGCCGCCGAGGCGATCAAACTCGACTACGACCGCGTCGTCCGCATCCGCGGCGAGGTGGGCGCAAAAGTCCAGGACATCGAAACCCGCCAAGACCGGCTCGACGACCAGAACATCACGACCCGGGCACTGCTGTCCGAGATCGAAGACACCGACTTTAACGAGGCGATCACGAGGTTCTCACTGCTCCAGACCAGCCTGCAGGCCAGCCTGCAAACCACGGGGCAGACGCTGAACATGTCGTTGATCGACTTCCTGAGATGAACCACCGCGAGCCGAAAAATTTCGATCGGTCTGGCACGGCGGTTGCATCTACGATATTCAGCATCTACTGCAACGCGATGCGGTGCAGAAAATGCTGATGAGGCGCAGAAAAAGTTGCGCGGGACGCGCAAGACTTGCAGGGGAACAGGCACCGGGGTTGTGGATAACCGGTGCATGCGGCGTGGAAGGCCGCGACGGACCGCTGGAAGGCGGGCCGGGAACGAACGAAGCGTGGAACGGGCGGTAACCCGTCACGCGGTGATCACGCGAGGTCGCGTGGTTGCGAGAGTGAAAGTCAGTTGTGCGGATCAGGCTTCCTGTCGGTGGACACGACGCGAGCGGATCACGCGGCCGAAGGTTCGGTCGCGGCACGAAGGTTGGACCCTTGCTTTCGCCAGGGATCGGCGAACGGCGGAACGCAATCATGCCTCCGCAGACACGAAATGGAGTTCGTATGGAGATCGTTACCTCACGATTCGGAACGCTGACAGTCGAAGATGAACGTATCATCACGTTCACCAAAGGACTGCTCGGCTTCCCCGGTCGCACGAAGTTTGCCCTCATTCAAACCAGCGAGGAGAATTACTTCTTCTGGCTGCAAAGCATTGAGGATCCGAACCTCGCATTTGTTGTCACCGACCCGACCACGTTCTTTAAGGACTACGAAGTCCCACTGCGTGAAGAGACGCAGTTGGAACTCGAACTGTCCGACCCGTCGGCTGCCCAGGTGTTCGTCATCTGTAACAAGATCGGCGAATGGCTGACCGGCAACCTCCTCGGGCCGATCGTGGTCAACGTCGCAAACTGCTACGCCACTCAGGTCGTACTGACCGAGAAAAAGTGGAACACGCGGCAGCCGTTGCTGAAGCTCCAGTCCGAAGTGCTGGCGAAATCTGCCTGAAAACCGGCGGATCAAGCGTCACTACGGATCGTTTAACAGGGATCGCGACCGCGCACCTATGATTAGTCATGGGCGCCACCGCGACACGCACGACGGATCGTGCGCGTAATCCGAAGCCGCGGTTTCCGCGCGCTTCGCTCACCCAAGGAGCCAGCAATGCTAGTTCTGTCACGTCAACGCGACGAAACCATCATGATCGGCGATGACATCGAAGTCACCGTCGTTGATATTCGCGGCGACAAAGTTCGGCTCGGGATCACCGCTCCGAAAGAAATCGCCGTACATCGGAAAGAAGTCTATGAGGCCATCAAACGCGAAAACCGCGCCGCGGCCCAGGTGAAGCCGGAAGACATCACCGGGTTCGGCAAGGTCGGGCCCAAGCCTTCCACCGATCAGACAAGACCCCAGTCGTAAGGAACGTTTTTCTCTAGTCTCGACCGCGACCAGGTCGGTCGCTGAAGCGCTTGCGAGATGCGGCGCTTCAAACGGGCAAAGGACGCCCGTCCTCAAATTCAATCATGGAGGATTGACATGTCCCGCATTAATACCAATGTCTCGGCTCTCACCGCTCAACGCGGTCTCTCGCGATCGCAACAGGCTCTGAGCGGCACGCTCGAACGCCTTTCCACCGGGCTCCGCATCAACCGCGGCGCTGACGACCCGGCCGGTCTGATCGCATCGGAATCGCTCCGAAGCGAAATCAGCGGCATCAAGCAGGCGATCGACAACTCCCAACGCGCCAGCAGCGTCATCGCGACGGCCGAAGCGGCGCTCAGCGAGGTCGCCTCGCTCCTGCTCAATGTCAAAGACATGGTCGTCGAGGCCGCCAACTCCGGGGCGCTCTCGCGTGAAGAAATCGAAGCCAACCAGCTTCAGGTCGATTCGGCGATCGAGTCGATCACCCGAATCTCCAACACCACGACGTTCGCGGGACTTCGTCTCATCGACGGCAGCCTCGACTACATCACCTCCGGTGTCACCAACTCCGCCTTCACCAGCCTCCAGGTCAACCAGGCCAACTTCGGCACCGCCGACTTCATCCCGGTGAATGTGGAGGTCATCACCTCCGCGCAGCAGGCGCAGCTTCAATTCCGCGCTTCTGCCACCACGGGCACCGTGACGCTGGAGATCAACGGGGTCGAAGGCGTTGACACACTCACCTTCGCCTCGGGAACCGGTGCCGGCGCGATCATCAGCGCCATCAACCGCGTGCAGGACGTCACCGGCGTGCAGGCGGTCGCGATCAACGACGCCAACATCAGCTCCGGCGTGTCGTTCGTCTCCACCGGATGGGGCTCCAGGCAGTTCGTGACGATCAAAGCCCAGCAGGGCGCGTTCGGAACGGTCGATGAAACCGGTGCCACCCGCACTCGCGACACCGGCCGAGATGCCGAAGCCACCATCAACGGCGCGCTCACCGTCGGCGACGGGCTGAAGGTGAAGCTCAACACCTCGACCCTCGATCTGGAACTCGAACTCGACGCCGCGTTCGGCGAAGGCCAGGAAGCCTTCGCGATCACCGGCGGCGGAGCGCTGTTCCAGCTCGGCTCGAAGGTGAATGCCAACCAGCAGGTCAACATCGGCATCCAGTCCGTCGCCGCCAGCAAGCTTGGCGACAATGACATCGGCTACCTCAACGACATCATCGCCGGCGGGGATGCGTCGCTCATCTCCGGCCGAGCCGATGCCGCCAGCAAGATCATCGAGAAAGCGATCGCGCAGGTCGCGGTTATGCGTGGCAAGCTCGGTGCGTTCGAGAAGAACACACTCGAGACGAACATCAACTCGATGCAGATCGCGTTGGAGAACGTCACCGCCAGCGAGTCGAGCATCCGCGACGCCGACTTCGCGTACGAAACCGCGCAGCTTACCCGGAATCAGATTCTCACCCAGGCCGGCACGAGCGTGCTCGCCACCGCCAACTCCACGCCGCAGCAGGTGTTGTCGCTGCTTCAGTAAGCGGCCTCGTCGCGAGCTGAGATCTGAACAGAGTCTGGAAGGAGTCCTGCGGAGCCGGCTTGTCCGGCCCCGCAGGCGCTCGCGCGTTAGGACGCCGATCCTGCGCGTCGCTCGGCGTCGCCGGACGGCAATGTAGCGCGCTACATCGCCTGTCACATCGTTGATCTCGCGTCGATTCTTCATAACCCCGTCCTCGGCCATCGGTTACGGCCGGCACGTCGTTCGACACAACCCAATCGCCGTTTCGAGTGCGCTACATTTATCACATTCACCCCACCCACCCGGCAGCGCGCACCCGCCCGGCTCGGCAGGAACCTCGCCATCCCGTCGGATCGCGCGCGGCGTCCTTGCCCTCTACATAGACCCCCCGCGCTGCGCGTTTGTCACGACAATCGCGCAGCGCGGAGCTTTTTTTCTGCAAAAATATGGTTCATCTGACTAATGGGGCCTCTGAACAACCCGGTCATGTTCGGAATGTCATGCTGAGGTATTCCGAAGCATCCACCCGACCACGTGATTCGCAGGTCATCGTGTTGCCGATGGTTGGGCATCAGGCGGTAGGCCAAGGCGGAATGGGCCACAGATCGCTCGGATGATGCGGATGAACACGGATAATAAAATGTACGGGTTCAATCTGCGTTCATCCGTGCAATCGGTGTCATCCGTGGCCTATTGAAGTCTGGCCGACCGGAGGACGACGGAATTGGAAGACGCAAGGGTTTACACCCTTGGCTCGAGATGCAGTTTTCGTACTCGCTACCGCGCCCCGAGCACAACGAGTTTCTGGCTGGGCAAATCGACGTCGGCGATGCGTTCGCGGGCGTAGGTGACGCATGCGCGTTCGATTTCGGCGAGCATCTGGATGAGGAATTTGCGCGTGCCGGGTTCGGTGGCGCTGGTGAGGAGCTGCTGGGTCATGCCTCGGACCCGGCCGAAGTGGCCGCGCGAGGCGGTATCGGGGCCGTCGAGGCCCATCGGGTCGTTGGCGAAGAAGCAGAACGCACGCGTTTCGATGATCTTCAGCCCGGCGGCGTGGACGATCTGCTCGAACTCGTAGCGGCTGCGGACCAGCATCCATTCGGTGCGCATCGTGGACCGGGGCAGGTACTCGGTGGTGACGATCCTGCCACCCGGCGCGAGATGGCCGGCCAGGTTCTGGACGGCGCGGGCGTAGCGGTCGTTTTCGGGGATGTGGAACAGCACGTTGGCGATGTTGATCAAGTCAAACCGCTCGCATAAATCCAGTTCCGGCTTGGTGATATCGCAGACGTCGAACTTCAGTTCGGTATGGGCCGTCGACGGATACCAGCGATTGAGCAGCCTTACCGCGGCGGCGGCGAAATCGACGCCCATGAGTTTTTTCGGTCGGAAGTGGTTCGTGAAGAACTGCACCCATCGGCCGGAGCCCGAACCGACGTCCAGGATCCGCGTATCCTCGTCGATCAGCTTGAGGTCGCCGATCAACTCGCGATACGCCGGGTACAGCACCTCATCCTCTACCGGCGAACTGTACCGAAGTTGCTCGAGCCCCTGCGCCGACTCGTCCGCCCGCTGCCAGTTGGATTCATAGTGCTTGCGAATGTCGTCCTGAAGCATGGCCATGGCGAGGGCTCCGTGGGGTAGAAGATAGTTCGTTCATCGACCAGACGGGGACGCAGACTCCATTATTAGCGGACGTTGAGGGTAGTGCTGCGTCCAGCCTATTCTGATGGGCGCCACGGCTTGGAATACCGAGCGGTGGTACGCTCACAGGCTTCCGGGCACTTCGAAGCGTTCCACGGCTTGGAATACCAAGCCGTGGCACCCACCATTTCAGGGTAAGACGGAGGAGTTGTATGAGCGGGATGGAGCGACAGGGGCTGGCGTTCAACGACGAGGTATGGCCATGTCGTGGCGGATGGAGGCCGCGGGTCGGCGTTGCGACGCGCCAAATTCTCCCGGCAGTCGTTGCGGCGATACCAATCCCAAGGCCGCCTCGGCAACCGTGGCGGAAGCGGCGGGGCGGCGAATGGCGTGGGTGGCGGAGCGCATTTGCGAAAGTTGGGCGTCGTCGCGCACGATTCTCGCCGCCGTCTGCCCGGCGGTGAACGGGTCGGGTTGCAGGACGGCCACCTTCGCGCGGGTCATCGCGTCGGCGTTGTGTTCTTCCTGGCCCGGCAGAGGACGCAGCAGCACCATCGGCAGGGCGGTCGCTATCGCTTCGGACGTCGTTAACCCGCCCGGCTTGCCCACCATCACATCGGCGGCGGCCATCAGTTCGTGCATACGCTGGGTAAGCCCGACGACCTTGCAGCGGTGGGATATCGCCGCCGTTCGGGCAGTCAGCTCTCGGAACAGCGATTCGTTCCGGCCGCAGACGACGACCGCGTACGCGTCAGACGAGGCGTCGAGAATCCCATCGAGCGCCTGATCGATCCCGCCGAGCCCCAGCCCGCCTCCCGTGACGAGCACGACGCGCGCGTCGGCCGGAATATGGTGCCGCTGCCGGGCCAATGCCTGCGGCAGCGGATCGTCAAATCGGGCGTCGATCGGAATGCCGGAGACGCGGATTTTAGCGCCGTCGATTCCGTTCCGCCGCATCTCGGCCGCCGCTTCGTCGGAGGCGACGAAGAACAGATCCGCGTGCGGTACGCGCCAAACGGCGTGCGGGTGCTGGTCGGTCACCACCACCGCCAATTTCTGCGGCAGCCGGCCGCTTTCCCGCATGCGCGACAGGACTCGCGCGCACAGAAAGTGCGTGCAGACGATCAGGTCGGCGTCGTGTAAGCGATGGTCATCGCAAAGTTGCGCAAGCGCCCGGGCCTCAATCGCCGAGGTGATGCCGCGATGAGCAGGAATGCCGAAGACGTCGGTGCGGCGATAGAAATGACCGTTAAGCTTCGGCAAGCGCGTGGCAATCGAGAGATAAAGATCGCGATAGACGCGATTGAACCATCGTGGCGTCGTCTCCAGCACGTCGACCTGGCGGACTTGAATGCCGGGCCGTGCGGTGCGCATCGCCATGGTTACCGCGTTCGCCGCCCGGCCGTGCCCGCAGCCGACGTCGGCGGTGCAGATCAGCACGCGCGGCGGCATGTGAGCGGCAGGCGCGGCGAGCGGGCCTGACAGGGTTTGGGTCAAGGACTGATCTCCTCAAAAACCTGTTGAGCGGCCGGAGTCAGCGGGACCGCGTCGTCCTGAAGGCGCTTGACCTCGATCGCGTTCTCGTTGAGCAGCTTCTCCACGTCGATCAGTTCGAGCCGGCCGTCTTCGTGTTCAACGAGGGCGGTGGCGCGCTCGAGCCAATCGCCGCAGTTGGCATAGAGCGCCGCACGGTCGCCCACCGGCGTTTCGCGCAATGCCGGCTGGTGGATATGCCCGCACACCACACCGTCCAGCCCGCGCCGCACGGCCTCGGCGAGCAGATGGTGCTCAAAATCCGACATGAACGTGCAGGCCCGTTTTACCTTCGCCTTGATCGTGTGCGAAAAGCTCCATCGCTTCAGTCCGAACATGAATCGCACCGCGTTCACCCAGCGGTTAATCAGGATCAGATGGTCGTACGCCCAGGTGCCCAGCCCCGACAGCAGCGGCGAATTCTGAACGACCAGGTCGTACTCGTCGCCGTGGGTGACGAGCAGCGTGCGTCCGGCGGCCGTGCGGTGAACCGCCTGCTTGGCGATCTTTACGCCGCCCAGATCCAGTCCAACGTATTGGCGCAGCGAATCGTCATGATTGCCGGGGATGTATATGACGAGCGTCTCCTGCTTCGCCAGCTTGAGAATCCGCCGTACGACTTGATTGTGCATCACCGGCCATCGCCAGCGCTGCCGCAGTGATTGCAGGTCGATGATGTCGCCCACAAGGTAAAGCCGCTCACACTCAACATGCTTCAAAAATGCCGACAGCTCGGCCGCGTGAATGCCGGAAAAACCAAGGTGCGTGTCGCTGAGAAAAACCGTGCGGTACCGAAACTTAATCACCTGCGCTCCTTGCTTGAAACAATGTTCAACCCGTGGCGTATCGCTCATGTGTCTCATCGACCCGAGGGACCATCAGGCCCGGCGGAAAAGTCATGAGCAATCCATCGGTCACCATCAACCTACATCGTTTTTCGCTGAATAATCGGGGTGCTCAGAAGAGCCAGCGCACATTTAGTGCGACCTTAGCGGTTTCAAAATGATCTGAACGAGATGCTCACAGACGGGCGGGCCGGGGCAGTTTCAAGCCGGGCCTGCCCGGGCGCGAGCCGGTCCGTGTCGAACGCCCGGCCGATTTGTCGTCCGAACGTTCGTGAGCGGGGCGGGTTGTCGAAAGGCCCCGCGCTGCTGGCTCTGCCATGGGGGGATGCGCCATGCGACAGTCTGCCGCGTCAAAATGGTGTTGACCGCCGGGTCGAAGTATCCTATTGTTCTGATATGCCGATCGAGGAATACAAGAACGAAGTCATGGAGTCCGACGCGATGGTCGCGTTGGTGGTCGAGCGTCTTCGGGCGATGGCGGATGAGAATCGGATCCGGCTGCTCTTGCGCCTGAAGAAAGGCCCGGCGGGCGTGGGGGAGTTGGCGAAGGAGATCGGGCTGGCGCAGCCGTCGGTGTCGAAGCACCTGGGCGTGCTCAAGCAGGTCGGCCTGCTCGATTGCGAACGTCGCGGGACGGCCGCAATTTACTCCATCAAGGACAAGACGATTTTCGAGCTCTGCTCGATCGTTTGCGATGGCGTGACGCGGTTCGTTCAAGAACAGCATGATGCGCTCGGCCTGGGTACAGCGGTGAAGGCGAAGCGGAGCAGGAAGTAAATCATCGCGTGGGCTAGACGCCCGCGCCACGAACTGAAAGGAAACAGATATGGAAACTGCAACGAAACAAGAAGCGGCTGTCGTCGGGTTGACGCCCGGCGAGGCGAAGAAGCGGCTGGACGCCGGCGATCTGGTGATCGTCGACGTGCGGATGGAGGTCGAGTACGCGAGTGTCCACGCCGAGGGCGTCGAGCACATCCCGATGGACCGGTTCGATCCGGCGGCGGTGATGCGAAGGTTCGACGGCAAATCGATCGCGTGCATCTGTAAAGGTGGCACGCGCGGCGGGAAGGCGGCGAAGATGCTGCTGGACGCGGGCGCGCCGAATGTCGCGAACGTCGTCGGCGGAACGCAGGCTTGGGAAGCGGCGGGGCTGCCGGTGGAGCGGTCGTCGCGCGTCATGCCGATCGAGCGACAAGTGCTGATCGGTGCCGGCTCGCTGGTGGTAGCGGGCGTGCTCCTGGCGTATTTCGTGAGCCCGCTCTGGATCATCCTGAGCTTGTTCGTCGGCTGCGGGCTGATGTTCGCCGGGCTGACCGGCTTCTGCGGGATGGCGCTGGTGCTGGCGAAGATGCCGTGGAATCGAAACCTGTCGAATAAATCGTGTGGAGGTGCATCATGCGCCGCATAGTCATTATTGGTGGAGTGGCCGGTGGTATGAGTGCGGCGACCCGCGCCCGGCGAATGAACGAACAAGCGGAGATCGTCGTCCTCGAAAAAGGCGGCTACATCTCCTTCGCCAACTGCGGCCTGCCGTATCATCTGGCCGGGCGGATCGAAAGCGAGAGCGAACTGCTCCTGAGCACGCCGGAGAAAGTGTGGTCGCGGTTCCGCATCGACGCGAGGGTGGGGCAGGAGGCGCTGTCCATTGATCGGGCCAAAAAGCTGATCCGCGTGAAGCGGTTGAGCGACGCGACCGAGTACGACCTGCCGTACGACAAGCTGATCCTGGCGCCCGGCGCCAGCGCGATCATCCCGCCGATGTCGAACGTGGATGCGGCGAACGTCATGCTGTTGCGGACGATGGAAGACATGCAGCAGATCCGTGCGCGGCTGGCCGGGCAGCAGCCGCGCCGGATCACCATCGTCGGCGGCGGCTTCATCGGGCTGGAGATGGCCGAGGCGATGGTGGATCGCGGGCTCGAAGTGACGGTCGTCGAAAAAAACGCACGCGTGCTCCCCCCGATCGATCCGGAAATGGCGAAGTTTGTCGAAGACGAACTGGCGCACCATGGCGTGAAGGTTTTCGCCAACAACGGGCTGAAGGCGCTCGTGGGATCGAAGGATTGCGTGACGCATGTGGAACTCGAAGACGGAACGAAGCTTGAGACCGATATCGTGCTGCTGTCGATCGGCGTTCGGCCGAACACGACGCTGGCGAAGAACGCGGGATTGACGATCGGCGGCAGCGGCGCGATCGAGGTGGATGCGTATCAGCGGACGAATGACCCGGACATCTACGCCGTCGGCGACGCCGCCGAGGTGGTGCATGGCGTGAGCGGCAAGCGGACACGCATTCCGCTGGCGGGCCCGGCGAATCGGCAAGGTCGGCTCGCGGGCGAACACGCGGCTTCCGATACGGCGCTGGCGGGCCAGTCGGTGCTCGGCACGGCGATCGTCGCGGTGTTTGATCTGGCGGTCGCGGTCACGGGCCTGGGTGAAAAAATGGCGCGCGAAAACGGCTTTGATGTCGATACCGCATACGTTCTCCCGAACCAGCACGTCGCCTACTACCCCGGTGCCGAGGCGATGCGCATCAAGCTGATCTACGACAAGACCACCGGCAAAGTTCTTGGCGGGCAGATCGTGGGCAAGTCGGGCGTGGACAAACGCATCGACGTGCTCGCCACCGCGATCAACTTCGGCGCGACCGTCGAGCAACTCGCTTCGCTCGACCTCGCGTACGCGCCGCAGTTCGGTGCCGCGAAAGATCCGCTGCACATGGCGGCGTTCGTGGCGTTGAACCAGATGCGCGGCAAGTCGCATGGCGTGACGCTCGACCAAGTCAACGGCGACCAGCTCCTCGACGTCCGCACCCCCGATGAGTTCGCCGCCGGCACGTTCAGCGGTGCGATCAACATCCCCCTCGACGACCTCCGCGCCCGCGTGGGAGAACTCGATCGCACGCGGCCCACCGTTGTCTTCTGCCACGCCGGCCAGCGCGGGTTTGTCGCCGAGCGAATCCTGTCGCAAAGCGGATTCGAGCAGGTGAAGAACCTCAAAGGCGGATACTCGATGACGAACTGAGCGTTCGACACTTTGCCGATCAGGGCACGGGCATCGGGTGCAGCGATTTAGCCATCAGATGCCCGGCCCAGACCAGGCCGATGCCGAACACGTTGCTGAGGATCACGTACCAAAACGCGGTCAGCGGTTTGCCCTCGCCCATCAGTTGAAACGTCTCGCGGCCGAAGGAACTGAACGTCGTGAAGCCGCCGAGCACGCCGACCAGGATGCCCAGGCGCAGCGTTTCGCGGAGCGGCAGGACATTGAAAAAAAACGTCGCGAGATACCCGATCGCAAAACACCCGGCGAGGTTGATGAGGAACGTCCCCATCGGGAACGAGCCGTGATACTCCTTCGCCACCGCGAGGCTGATCCAGTACCGCAGCACCCCGCCGAAGCCGGCACCGACGAAGATGGCGAATACGTTGGTCATTCCGGAGCTTCTCGTCGAACAGCAGCTTTATCCCGTCGCGCGGGCCGCAGATCGTTCGCCATGACCTTTCAACTGGTTGAGGACTGCAACCACCTGCTCCCTGCGAACGGATGGAAACTGCTCTAAGACGCTGTCGATGCTGTAGCCAGTTTCCTGATGGTCGAACAGGGTCTGGACGGGCACGCGTCTCGCGAAACAGGGCGTTCCGTGCATGATATCTGGGTTGATCGAAATCACGTTCTCCATGGATAGGCATCGTAGCAGTTCAAGAGAGTCGATGGAACGCAGTCTTACCCCGTCCCGAAAAATCCCCACAACGCAAACAGCCACAGCGGGATCGTGATACACGAGCAAACCGTCGTCCAGAAGACACAGTCGGCGGCGAGGTTGGCGTCGCCGTCGAGTTCGAGCGTCAGCAACAAGGTGTTGACGGCGGTGGGGACGGCGGCGGTGAGGATCAGGATCTGCGCCGGCCAGCCGTTGTCGCCCCAGAGGTCGACGGGCTTGTAGCCGCTCAGGTGCAGGCAGTAGAGCATCAGCCCCATCTGGATCGGACCGAACCCCAGCCGCAGCAGCAGCACCGCCGACACCGGTTTCCACTGAGGCCAGCGGGGGTTCTGCGCCAGTTGCGCCCCCAGCGTCACCAGCGCCAAAGGCACGAGCGCTGCCGCGATGTACTGCGCGGGCTTGGCGATGATGATCGGCAAGGTGTTCGCCGGATCGCTCCCCAGCCACCACTTGGCAATCAATCCGCAAACCAGCGCGGGGATCATCGGCAAACGAAACATGCGCCACACCACGTTCCACGCAAACCCGCTCTTCATTGACGCCGCGATCGACAGCCCGACCGTGAACACCAGCAGGTTTTGCGTCATCACCACAAACGCCTGCACCGCGCCCCCGTCCCTGCCGGTCTCGCGCGGGTACGCCAGCTCTGCCAGCGGGATGCCGTAGTTCGCGGAGTTGTAAAACATCACCGCCAGCGCGATCGACGCCAGCATCTTGTAGGGCACGCCCATCAGCCGTCCGATCCCGAAGATCAGCACGCCCAGGATCGCCACCTGCAACACCGTCACGCCCACGATCCCGCCCATGTCGCTGAAGCGAAGCTGGCTGTACGCGATCGTGTAGAAGATGAACGCCGGGATCGCGAAATAGATGTTCAGCTTCGACATCGTGCTGACATCGAGGCTGAATTTTCGGCGTAAAAACGCCCCGATCAGGATCATCACAATGATCGGGCCGGTGACGTCTAGTATGATCCTGGCAAACATTCGACCCCCGCCACGATAAGCCACAACGCCGGTCCCGCAAGAGACGCGTCCGCGCCCGCTGAACGGGGCGCGGTCCGAACTTCGTTTTTCGATTTCGCGCACTGCTTGCTCCCGCCATTTCGGAGCGGTCCAAATGTAGCACGCTACATTCGCGCTACATCTTCCCGCCGCACCGGCTTCGCTCCTAACCCCCCGCCCGGCCATCGCTTGCGATCGCGCCCGGCTCAAGCGCCTCTTCGCCGCCGTTGCGCGCGTGCTACATTTGCTACATTCTCTGCCGTCCATCTGTCCTCCCCTCGTCCCGCATAACGGGCGCGCAAACGCAGGCCACCCGCGGAGCACGCCCCGCGGCGTTGTGGGTGTTGTCGGCACGATGTTGTCCTCTATACAGACCGCGGCGCTGCGCGTTTGTCACGACAATCGCGCAGCGCCGAGCAAAAAAAATCTTCCAAAATCCGCGCGTGCGGCATCGGCGAAAGTGATTCCACTCGCGCGAGCCTCACGGTTTTATTTGTTGCGGACGGATTCCC
>JBBQQZ010000031.1:0-17846 GCA_038215325.1 Tepidisphaerales bacterium
AAGTCCCGGCGTCGTGGGATGCCGGGCCGTTTGCTGGCGTTCAACGCCATCGCTGACGCCGTCGTCCGCTCGACTCGCTACGGCCAACCCCAACTTTCCTCTCTACACCAAGTTTGCCAACCAGATCGCGCTCCGCGAAGAATTGCCCGATCGGCAGAGCCCCCCATGGAAGCTAAATCAATCGCCGCGCTCTTGCGCGCCAAGCCATTCAAGCCGTTCAGCCTCCGCTCGACGCGCACCGGCGTGTACGAAGTCTCGTCACCCGCCGGGGCACTGCTGACGAAGACGAAGCTGTATTTGCCGAAGGACGTCGATTGCGACGGGATCGCCGACGACGTCGCGCAGATCCCGCTGGCACAGATCAGTTCGGTTGGTCCGGCGTGACCTCTATCGTTTTATGCAATTCATTTGCATATGTGCTTAAGTGGCAGGTATAGTCTGCCTGCAATGACGAGGTGCGTGCCCCTGTCCTTTGACCGATTCGCGAGCGCACGGCCCCTGGAGGGTCGCGGGCGATTGGGCTATGCGCTGGCGATCCTGGCGATTTCCCTGCTGCTGATCGGCGTTGTTGAGCACGCCAAGGTGGCGGCGTGTGCCGTGGCGGGTGTGATCGTGGTGGGCTGCGTGTGGCCCGCAGTTCTCGTCCGACTCGTTTCAGCGAAGGCGGTCGCACCGACCTCGCGTCTGACGGTGGGGCAGTCGGGGGCGATCACACTGCGCCTTCGCAACCGCCTGCCGCTTCCGTTACCGGGATTCGAGCTGCTCCTGCCTGCGGGAATCGGCGCGTCGCAGGGCTTGGTTATAGCGGGGCGACAGACGAGCGTTGAGGTCGGGATCGTTGCCCGGCGGCGTGGCGAGCATGACCTTGGGCGGGCGCAGTTGACGACCTGCTTCCCGTTCGGGTTGTGGCGGTCGTGTGCCCCGGTGCGGTCGGATTGCCGACTGCTCGTCTGGCCGCGCCCGCTCGCCGTTCCGTCACTTTCGCTCGAGCCGCTCGCCGGCGAAGCGACTGCGGAGGCATCAGCGTACACGCCGAATCACGACGGTGAATTCGTCGGATTGCGGCCTTACCGGCGTGGCGATTCAATCCGTGGCGTCCACTGGCAACAAACGGCGCGGCAGAACCGGCTCATCGTCCGCGAACGTGCCGGCGGCGAGCGGCGTACCTTACGTGTCATGCTTGACACGTCGACGGCGGCATATGCGGCGCCAGATGAGTTCGAACGCGCCGTCAGCGTTGTCGCCCATATCGTCGAACACGCGGTGGAGCAGCGCGTGACACTCGTCCTATCGATCGGCAATCATCGTGTCGTGGTACAAGGCCCGACGGATCGCGTTGCTATCCATGACGCGCTGGCGCGCGTAGAGATGGCTGGAGGCGAATCGTTGAACCCGCTCGCCGGGACCCTGGTAGTAACCACCACGTCTGGCGCTGGCAGGATGCGGTTGGCCGGTCGATGCGTTCCGCTGTGCGTCGATCAACTCCAGCCGGAGCCGACTGTTGACCTGGTGTAGTGGACTGATCCTGCTCTTGGCGATGATCGCGTTGCAACTGGCACGCGGGGCCAGCACGCCGCTGCAAGCCCAGTTCGTGCAGGCGTTGTGGCTGCCCGTGGCAATCCTCGTTGCCGCCAAGGTCGTCGCAACCGTGCTGCGCCGCGATCGTCCGCCGCCTTCATGGATCTGCACGCTCCTGGTCGCAATCGGCGGTTTTGGCGCAATGGTCCTGTACGCGACGGTGCAGCCGACCGTTTTTGCCGCGGAAGAGCACATCGTCATCGCGCTACTCTGCGGGGCGGGCGCGATTTTCGTTCTTCATGACGATCTCGCGGCGATGTCCCGGGCCGTTTGCGTTTGCATGATCGTCATCCTGCTGATGCTTCCGGGCGTAGACGAGGGAGGGCGGGCGCTGCTGATCGTCGCCGGCACGGTGGCAGGGAGTCTTTGGCTGTTCGTCACGCAGAGCGTCAGCGGCGGGAAGTGGGCTTGGGCGATGGGGATGGGGGCATGCGCGCTGCTCGCGGGCTGGGTGGCGCTGGCGGATCGGTTCATTCAGCCGACAGACGGAAACCCTTCGTACGCTGCGTTCGTCAACTCATCCGGCGGCGGGGAAAGCGGCAGCGAGCACGCGCGTCGTGGAGTGGGTGACGGGCCGGACGAACTCAGCGGCAATGCGCCCGATTCGCTGGGCTTTGACGACTCAGATACCTTCTCCGAATCCGGCAAAGACGGCCTGTACGACCTGTGGATCGAAAGCTACGGTGCCCCTGCAACGCCCGACCAGAGCCAGAAGATGATCGGTCTGAAGCCGCAGGATGTGAAGATCGCCGAGGCCAGCGTGCGGGAGAACCTCAAGTCCGGCCGCAAGTTTGACCTGCATCGGCAACTGCCCAAACGACCACCCAGTGGCAGCCCCGACAGCCCTGCGGCTGCCGCGGTGTGGGTGAAAGGCCCGATGCCGGTGTACGTTCCGCTGGCGGTGTTCGACCGCTTCGAAGGCGCCTCGTGGTCGGCCGTAGACGACGGCGCGCGCGTGACGCCGGTTCGCCAGACAGGCGAGGGCTCATGGATGGAAATCCTGCTCCGCCCGCTCTCACCGGCGTTCGAGGGGTATGCCGCGTATCAACTGCGTGTCGGCACGATGGGCGGTGATGTGCTGCCCCTGCCGATGCACGTCGATCGCTTCCGGATGGGACGCGTCAACCGCCCGCAGTTTTTCGACAGTGCCCGATGGGGCGGTATCCGACTCGCGCGCCGAACCTTGCCCCCCGGCGCGACCCTGGATGTCGTCTGCAAGCACGTCGATCCGGCCAGGCTTGCGGCCGTCGAACCGGCACGCGTTTCGCACTCGAACCCGACGCTGCTGGATGACACACTCCTGCCCGATGATGGCCGCTCGATGGCGCGTCAGTGGGGCGCGGGTCGTGAGCGCGGATGGCTGCAGATCGAGCAGGTGATTGGGCAATTGCGATCGTTCGCCGTGTATGACCGCGCGCACCGCGTGCCCTCCGATGCCGACCCCGTGCGCGACCTGCTCGACGTCCGCCGCGGGACGGACTATCAGTTCGCGACGGCGGGCGTGCTGATGCTCCGGTCACTCGGTTATCCGGCACGGCTGGCGAGCGGGCTTTTCGCCGAGGAGTCGCACGTCGACGAGCGCAGCGGCTTCGCGTCGCTTGACGCCTCGCACACGCACTTCTGGCCGGAAGTGCGCCTCGCGGACGGGACGTGGATCGCGGTCGACGCCACGCCGGGTTATCCCCTGATCAATATTCCCACGTCGCTCGGCGAGAAGATTGCGGGGTTGTGGCGCGAGTCGGTGTCGTTTGTCGGCTCCCATCATCTGGTCTTGATTGTGTCACTGGTTCTGGTCAGCGTGCTCACCGTTGCCCGGCGTTGGATCGTTGATCGGACGGTGACGTTTTGGTGCCTGTGGCGCGGCTGTCCTCCGCTGGCGGTGTTGAAGGTGATCGAGACGCGATGCCGTCTGCTCGGACAGCCCCGGCAGGCTCACTCGCCGGTGGGACGCTGGCTGGCGACGCTCGGGCACGATCCGGCGCTCGCGGCGTTCATCGTTCAGGTCAACACCATCCTATACGGCGCGCCGCACCCTTCCGTCGAGGCGTCCGCGCGAGAAGTGATGCAGGGACTGACACGAGACGCACTGCGAAAGACTCACCGAGGTGATCAACATGAGTAGCTTGTCTGTGATTCCGGCGGTTGCGGGTTGCCATCGGTCGCAAGACCATCACCTCGCCCTTGAACGCATTCGCCGCAGTTTGAACGAGACGCTGCGCGGCAAATCGACGGTCGTCGAGTCTGTGCTTGCGTGTCTGCTGGCACGCGGGCACCTGCTCATCGAGGATCTTCCCGGCTTGGGCAAGACCACGCTCGCCAAGGCGCTGGCGACGAGCGTGGGCGGGCGGTTCAACCGCGTGCAATGCACGCCCGATTTGCTCCCCGGCGACGTCACCGGCTTCGGCGTTTTCAACCAGAAGACTCGTGAGTTCGAGTTCATGCCCGGGCCTGTCTTTGCGGATGTGCTGCTGGTGGACGAGATCAATCGCACATCACCGCGCACGCAAAGCGCCTTGCTCGAAGCGATGGCCGAGCAGCAGGTGACGGTGGACAACGTGCAGCACCGGCTGAGCGACACTTTCTTTGTCATAGCCACCCAGAACCCCGCTGATCATCATGGGACGTACCCGCTGCCCGAAGCGCAACTGGACCGCTTTGCCATGAAGCTCCGAATCGGCTATCCACAGCGCGAGCACGAGATGGAAATTCTCGAAGCGGCGATCGGGCCGTGCTGTCCGAATGACTCGCAGGCACCTGAGCAAGTCGTGCTCCCGACCGAATTGCACCACCTTCAGCAGCACGTGGCGGGGGTGGCGGTGAGCAAGTCGGTGCGCGAGTACCTGGTCGATCTGGCGCGCATCACTCGGTCTCACCAAAGCGTGACGCTGGGCCTGAGTCCCCGTGGGCTGCTGACGTGGCAGCGGGTGGCGCAGGCGCGGGCGTTTCTGCACGACCGCACCTTCGTGATTCCGGACGACATCCAGGACGTCGCCGGCCCGGTGCTGGAAGTGCGGCTGGGCGTGCGCGGCGAGTCGGCGTCGCGCGTGGTTGAAGAAGTCCTCGCCGCCGTGCCGGTGCCGGCAGGGGTGGAGCGATGATCCTGGAACTGCTCGCCGTTTTCTTGCTGCGCGCAGGACAGGCGATCGCACTGGCGTTGCCCACCGTGCTGGCGGGCATGCTTGCGGCCGGCGTGATCGAGGTTTGGATTGGGCGGCCTCGCATGAAGCGTTGGCTTGACTCGGGAAACGCCTTGGATCTGCCGCGCGCCTGGCTGATGGCGATGCTGCTGCCGGTGTGCGCACTGGGTATGCTCCCGGTGCTGTGGGTTGTATGGCGAATGCGGGTGCGCATGGGCGCGATTGTGGTTGTCGCGTTGGCCGGACCAGTCCTGACGCCGTGGACGATCGGGTACATGCTCGATTGCGTCGGCTGGAAAGGGATGATCATCCTGCTACTGGCCAATTTGACGATCTCACTGTCAGCCGCTTGGGTGGCCCAGCGAGTTCGGGGCGTCGAGACAACGGTCGGAGACGTGCCGCCGCCACCGCTCAGCGGATCGAGGCTCGTGGACTGTCTCGCCGCCGCCGGACGATCGCTCACACGCGGCGTCGCGATGCTAATCGTCGTCAGCTCCGTCGGCGCCGGCGCGCTGGCGGTGATGATGCCGCCCAACGCGATGGGAGAGTGGCTGGTCGAGCGCGAGGCGATTCATGCGCTTCTGCTGACGTTCGTGCCGCTGATGACGTATGTGCCCCCGCATTTGACGGCGATGCAGGCGGGTGAGGTGCTGAATGCCAGCACAATGCCGGGTCTGTTGATCCCGATCATCGCGGTTGGCAGCGGGGTAACGCTCGGGCTGATTGCTGCGGGCGTGCGGATGCTTGGAGTGCGTCCGACCGTCGCGACGGCGGCCGTGGTCGTTGTGTTGACCGTGTTACTGGCCGGGACGGCGGACCGGCTGCTCTACGACCCCGCATATGAACCGGACGACACGCACGCGTTCGAAGACGCCGGCCGACCTTTTCACATGCTTGATCATCCGGGCGGGGCGCTCCCCGGCTTTGCCAACCGCTTCGCGCGGCCGCTCCAAGCGACGAGCGTGGTTTCAGCCGTGATGATCCTGCTACTCGTGCTCCACGGACGAACCCATCGCGGCGACGCACCGGCGGCGAGCCTGCCTTCTTATCAGCTTCGACTGGGCACGATCGTTTTCGTGATCGGGACTGCCATCATTTCAGTGTACAGCTATCTCCCCGCCCCAGCGACGCTGGCTCGCGAAATCCAAATCATGAGTGCGGAACTGATCGATGCTCGCCGGGCTGCTGACCTGTCCGTCCAGACCCGAACGACCAGCCGTCTGCGGCATCGACTATCGCAACTTCCAGCCTGCCTGCTGCTGAGAGGACGTTCGCTTGACGCGGACCAGCGGCAAGCGATTGAAGAGTTCCAATCGCTTCTCGCGCAAAGCCTTGAACCGTCGACGACCACCCGGCTGTCTGATGAAGAGGTCCGGTACGTAAAGGCCAGCAACCGCGTGGTCGCTACGCTTCGATGAATGGGGGGGAAGAATGCGTCAATGCCGCCGGCGGCGCAGCAGGGTGGCGGTGGCGATCGCGATCACGCCCAGCGCGCTGGGTTCGGGCGCTGAGACGCCGAAGTACATGACCTTGCCGTCGAATGATCCCGCCAGCGTGTGGTTGGCCATGTCCCGCGAGAAGGATTCATCGATGATGCGAATCCAGGATTCGCCGTCGTAGACCCAGAGCTTGAGAATGTTCTCGTTGAGCCCCAGCGATGCGGCCAGCACTTCGTCGTAGTGGACGGTGAGGTCGATGCCGTCGTAGTTCACCAGCGTATCCGCCGACCAGACGCCGATGAACGTGTGGCCGGTGGGGCGTGCCGGGGCGAGCGTGGTGTTGGTCGCCAGGCGTTCGATGCTGAACACGCCGTTGCCGATGGCGTTATCGAGCGTGAAGCTGACCGAATTGGCGTCGCCGCGTTCGATGCCGTGTGCGCGGTCGCTCCAGTCGTACCTGCGATCGCCGAAGACGTACAGATCGTTCGGGCGCAGGACCAGCCAACTGTTCAGTTGCGAGCCGAGGACCGAGTCGTCTAGGGCGGCGGTGGTGCCCGCGACCATCGCGAAGCTCAGGTCGCGCGGTCCGGCTATTCCTGAGCGGTTGAGGTTCTTGACCACCCCTCCGGTTGAGCCGTCGGCGGCGGAATAGTAGGTGCCCGACGAGTCGGCGGCGACGAGGGAGGCGTCCGAGAGCGCGACCGTCTGCAATCGCTGCACTCGCGCGAGGTTGGCGGTGGGCGCGGTCAGTTCCGTGGGCGAGGGGATGTAGGCGGTCAGTTCCTTGACGTTCGGGTCTCGATTCGTGGGCGCGACCGATACGGAGACAGGCAGGGTGTCGCTTGAGTTGTTCGATGCCGACGCGGCCGCGACCGGCGCGGCGGCATCGGCGGCCTGCGTGCGGGCGGTGGCGCCAAGCGGTGCCGGCTGAGGAGGCGGGTTCGAGGTGAGTTGCCTCGGCTGCGAATGCACCGCCTTGGAGACCAGCGGGGGGACGAGCGGCTTCAGATTCATCAGGTGCGGTGTGTGCGTCGACACCGGCGGGGTGGTCGTCGGGAACTGATACGCCAGCACGGGCTGCTGCTTCGGCGTAAACATCGCAATCGCCAGCGGCGTTTCGTAGCGGAGCGATTCCCCGGCGTCGTCTTCGGGTAGCTGCGTCTTCGTCGCGATCAGGGGTGCCTTGTCCGCCGGCGTATTTTGCAATCGCGGGACATGGGGAGACCCGAAGAAACGCTCCAGCGCTTTGGTCGGAGAGAGGAATTCGAGGTTCGGCCGGAGGGAGTCGGGCAGATGCCGCACCGCCTCTGCCGCGCCGCCGAGACACGTCACGGAGATCGCCAAGGCGACCGTGGCGTATTTGAGGCGCGCCCGCGCCATGGATTGCGCGACTTCCTGCATCAACTGCGGGACGATCCCCAGGCTCGCCGGTAGGTGCGCGCCCAACGCGAACGCGCCGATCCCGTGCGGACGGCCGACGTGCATCGCCATCATCGCGTGCGTGGTCGACTGGACGAATTTCTCGTTCACGAAGTACGTCACCAGCGACGCCAGCGCCGTTGTCAACGCCACGCCTTGCAGCGTCACGCCGCGCGTGCTCAGGCGTTTGCCGAGCATCTTGCGTGCCCGATGCAGCCGCACGCCTAGGGCGGCGGTCGTACAGTTCATCTCGCGGCTGATTTCGTCATGGCCGAGGCCCCCGAAATAGTGGAGGACCAGCGGCATTCGATACTTGGCGGGGAGGTGGTCGAGCTCGGCGCGGATGATTTCCTGGAGTTCGGTGGTTTCCGAACGATCGCCCGGGAGGACGCCGTAATGCTCCGACCGACGCTCCGCCGTGATCGCCTCGCGGCGAGATCGGCGTTTGCGGGATCGAACAAGATCAAGACTCGAGCGATTGGCCACTTTTTTAAGCCACGGACCGAGATATCGGATCACCGCGCCGGTCTTACATTGCACCGCAAGCGTCAAAAACACCGCCTGCGAAGCGTCCTCGGCGTCGGCGGGATCTTTGGTCACCTTCAAGCAGACGCTGAAGACCATCCCGCCATACGCGCGCATGATCTGAGCGAAAACGTCGGGACACCCGCTGGCGCAGTATTGCTCCAGTAGGCTCACGCCGTTTTTGGGCTGCTCTACTAATCGAACCAAGCCGCACTCTCCCTACGCAGTTACAGACACCGTACGCGTCACCAAATTACATGATTTCTGTCGGTAGGACGGATTAAATCGGCTCGATCGTTGATAACTGTTTGCCCCACATGGGTTTACGGTGAAAACTCCAGTGCAAATTCGTCGCGATCGTGTAGAGGCTGGGGGTGTGCGGCGGCGCTGAAGTGGCCTCAGCCTGTAACGTGATCCACGATGATCGTCCCGTAGGTCGTGCCGCGACAGGGGACGGGTTGACCAGGGCGTGCCGTGACGCCGGGATCAGGCAGCCGACGTATCGCGTCTGGAGCGGAAGTACGGATCGATGGCCGACGGGCGTCAAGCGTCTGCGGGGGTGAGATTCCGGTGCCCTCGGTGCGCGCCGATCGGGAAAAGTGACCCGAAAGCTGGTGCCGAACGACCTGGCAAAGTCCGGCCGACATGATGCGCCAGCACCTTGACGCAGCGAAAGCTCGCTCGGCGAACCGCTTCCAGCGGCCTCTTAGAGTTTGTTTAGCACCCGAAGCTGCACGCCCGAAGCTTGCCGCGGCGACGGTTCGGTCCGTCGCGAGCCGGTCCAGATGCACTGGATCAGGTGCATGGCCCACCACGCGATCCCGATCCACTGCATCACGCCCGCGATCGGTAATCCGTACGCGAAGGCGGGGTGGAGGTCGAGGGAAATCTGGAAGACCACGTGCAGCGCGAGCCCCACGTTGATCAGCCCGAACGGGCCGGTAAGACGGCCGAGCGTGTTGGGGTAGATGCCGTTCAAAGTGGGGACGATGCGGGAGGAGAACGCGATGATCATCATCGTCGCGAAACCGACGGTGAACGCCTGCCGCGAAGCGCCGTACCAGGCGTGGCTAAAGTAGGTGTCGACGAGGCGCGACCAGCCCGGCAGCGCGATCGTCATCAGCAGCGAGACGATCAGCCACGCAAAGCTCGCGCGGACAAACTTGCTGGATCGATCGACCCGGCCCATCGGATCGCGCAGCGGATGCCAGAGCTTCCACGGGACGACCAGCGCGATCGAGCAGATCAAGATCGCGAGCCACGGGATCAGCAGGAACGCCGCAATCCAGTGGATCTCGGTGTAGCGGAACGCGACGAACAGGCCGGCCTCAAGAAGCACGCTGAGCGTGATGACGATCAGGATCGTCCAGAGTTTGCGTTCTGACGGTTTGAGGATCGTGTAGAACGAGGTCAGGAGACGCGAGCTTACGCCGATCACCATCAGTAGCACCATGCCGTGCAGTTGCAGGTAACGTAACGCGGGCTGGTAAACGGAGGTGAGATGGATCGCTTCGTACTTCGACTCGGTGGAGACGAGGTTGAAGGTATGGATGGCATTGAGGGGCGTATGGAGCAGGAAGAAGCCGGCGGCGACCAGAAGCGTGGCGGTGACGGCGTTGAGCGGCGTCGGGCCGCGGCGGAAGGTGGCGAGCATCTGAAGGGAGAACAGCAGCACGCCGATCGTATGGATGATGCCGCCGCCGATCGCGAGTGCGGGTGCATCGGGCAGTTCGGCGCGCATTTCGCTTAGGACGAGCATCGCCATGCCGGCGACCAACGCAATGAACGCTACCCGGCACAGCGCCGGCCAGGCGAGCGGGCGTTGCCAGAGTCGCGGGAATGCCTGATACGCAAAGCCCATAATGAACAGGCCGAGAAATCCGTAAAGGACGGTTTGGCCGTGGGCGTTGATCTGGTGCAGGCTGACGCCGGTGACTTTGCCCGCGACCGCGATCTGCCACAGGAACCACGTGCCCCAGCCGGCGCCGGTGGTCAGCAGGATGAAGATCGCGGCGAGAAAGTAGACGCGGTAGTGCGCGGACGGCTTCGCCTACGCGCGGTCGACGTCGGTTTGCGAAAGCATCGCCGGTTGGATGCCGACGCTGGGAACGGGGGACGAGCTGATGGTGGACATATTGAGACCTTTACGAACGTACCTTGACGCGCGGTTTGGCGGGGGGCTTGGCGTTGGCGTTCGGCCGCACCATCGCCAGTGTTCCGCCGGCGTTGTCCTGCTGTCGGAGTTGTTCGATGGTGACGCCTTTGAGCGTGCATTCGACGTGCGCGATTGCGGCATCCATCTCGCTGTGCAGGGGGCAGAGCTTCACGTGGTCCGCCCGGCCCAGCGGGCATTCGGTGATCCGGCGCAATGGGTCGACGGCATTGATGACGTCCAGCACCGTCACCTTGTTGATGGGTCTGGCCATGACGAACCCGCCGTTAGGCCCCAGGAGCGATTCGACGATCCTGGCGACGACCAGGTCGCGCAGGATCTTGGAGAGGTACGGCCGCGGGACGTGCATTCCCGCGCTGATGCGCTCGCTGTTGGCGGGAACGCCGTCGGCGCCCGCGATGAACATCACTGCCCGCAATGCATACTCGGCTGTCTGAGAAAACATGGTCCGTCCTGTTCGTTACGACTTGATCTTACGTCCAGAAAGACCCATGTCGATGTCTATCATTGTTTCTTCTCGGCGGCGATCGCGATCGCACGGATTTGCCGCAGTTCCGCGAGTTCGACCGATCGCCCCTGCATGGATGTCGTCGCTTCACGTTGTTGGTCGACCGACGCGAACGCCGCGATGCCGGAGCCCATTGGTGTGTGCAGGGTCGGTGCGTGAACGAACCGCGCCTCGTCGGCGACCAGCCATTTCCGGGTGGCGTGGTCATGAACGTAGCGGTGCTGGATGGACAGTTCCGGATGGTCGTGTTCGTAGTCGAGCAGGTCGCCGATGTCGTCGAAGAGCAGGGGACGACGCGATCCCTCGACGGTCGCGATGATCGCGGCGGCGTAGCGAGCGTCGCTGATGATCATGCCGCAGTGGGCGCATTCGTCGCGGCCAAGTTCGAGCTTCGGCGGACCATCGGTTTCAGTTGAACCGCAGCCGACGAGCAGGAATGTCAGCAAGAATAGGGATGAGAAGCGTATCACAGTAGCGCTCTCCGGTTGAAGACCCATCCGGCGACCAGTATCGGCGCGAGCGTCCACGCCGCCATCACGCCCAGAAACAGCAGCTTGAGCGACCCGCCGAACTCGGTCTGCGCGTACAACCCTGCCGGCCCGAGCACGTCGAGCGAAGCGTCGACGCCTTGCAGCGACCACATCTTGAAGACCTGAAGCGGGCTCGCGACCGCGAGGCCGAATAGCGTTTCGATCGACAGTTTCATTGCGATCGTACCCGCCATCAGGCCCAGGTCGGTCGCAAACACCATCGCCAGCCACACGGACACCGCCACGCCTGTCGCGACCGCAGCACGCCGGCAGAGCACGCTGATCAACATGCCGATGCTCAGCATCGACATCGCCAGCAGGATCGTCAGCCCGACCAGCAGCAAGTATCCGCTGGCGTCGGCGGTGCTCCGCTGAAGTGACATCACCATCGCCGAGACGCCGAAGCCGACACAGATCGACATGCTCAGTGCGATCGCCAGCGCGACATACTTGCCCGCCAGCAACTCCCAGCGGCTGATCGGCTGGGCGAGCAGGTACGTCAGCATCCCGCGTTCACGATCCCCGGCAACGCTCCCGGCGCCGGCGGTCAGGCCCATGAGCGGGACGACCAGCAGCACAAGGTTCACGAGTCCGGCGCTGGTGCGTCCGAACCCCGCCAGCCCTGCGCCGCCGGCGCTGCTGGCAGAGACGTAGGAAACGCACAGGCCCAGCGCGACGAACGCGAGCGAATAGAGGATGAACCAGCGGCTGGCGAGGGCATCGCGCAGGTCGCGCCGGCTGAGCGTCACAATGTTGGCGATCATGGATCGGGTGGTGGTCATGCTTGCCTCTCGATCAGTTGTGTAGACGCTGCTTCGAAATCATCGACCGGGTCCGCCGGCGTCAGGTGTAGCACGGCGGAGCCTTTGACGCGGCTGGCGAAGGCGTACACGTCTAGATCGTCCGCGACGTGGCCGCGGTCGAGCAGGATGACCCGGCTCGCCAGCGCCTCGATCTCCTCCAACCGGTGCGAGGCGAACAGCACGCAGCGTCCGTCTGCCTGGGCGAGGGCGGCGAGCAGCGCCACGAACTCGCGTCGCCCGGCGGAATCGAGGCTGGCGGTGACTTCGTCGAGCACGAGTACCGGCGGGTCGCCGATGAGCGCGATTGCGAGTGCGAGGCGTTGTTTCATGCCTCCCGAAAGCTCCCGCATGCGTTTGCGGGCGTGGCCATCGAGTTGCACGCGGGCAAGGACGGCGTCCGTGCTCGTCGCCGAAACGCCGCGAAGTGTTGCAAAGAACTCGATCGCCGCCGAGACGCGGAGGTCGTCGTAGAAGCCGAGTTCCTGCGGCACATAGCCGATCTGCTGGCGGACACGCTTCCCATGACGCACGGCGTCGTGACCGTCGACCTGGATCGTGCCTTCGTAGCGGTACAGGCCGGTGAGGCAGCGGATGATGGTGGTCTTGCCCGCGCCGTTGGCGCCCCAGAGGGCGACCGACTCGCCCGGCAGAACCCGGATCGACACGTTGTCGACGGCGACCGATCGTCCAAAACGCTTGGTGAGATGGTTGATCTGGATCATGTGCAGACTCCGATCGGAGTAAGTGAAGAACGACGATGTGTGCTGAATCGAATGCGGACGAACAGCGCCGCCGCGATCAGCGCCGGTGCGCCCAGGAGCACGAGTGCGGCGCACGTCATCGAGTAACGCGGCATGGCGGTGGGGATGAGGGTGCGGATCTCGGTCGGACGCATCAGCGGGCGCGCGTCGGTGAACTTGGGTTCCGGCTGGATTGACGGGATCGCCCGGCCGATAAACTCCACCGCGTCGTGGGCGGGGCTGAAGAGCATCAGCCGCAGCTTCGGCTCCTTATCGATCAGGCTCTCGAACAGTTTCCGCGACGCATACGGCTGGTCGCCGACGCCGTCGTGATTGGCGTCGTAGCCGGCGTAGTCACCCCAGAAATTGCCGGTGAAGTCGTTGCCTTCCAGCGCGCCCCGCCCAAGCACCGCGACCTGCTCGACGTTGTCGCTCATCGTGTTTCCCCCCACTCGGTTGCCTTTGACCGCTGGCAGCATGGTCAATCCGATGTCGTTGGAGGCGATGACGTTGTTCTCGATGAACGCCTTATTGGCCTTACGCCGCATCGGCGATCCGTCGATGTACAGGCCGACGCGGTTGCCGCTGAAGAGGTTGTCGTGGATGGTGTAGGCGTCGATTTCCTTGAGTCCCAGGCCGTAGCCGCTGGGCCCGCGGTTCTTGTGCAGGCGGTTGTTCCGGATCGTGAAGTTGCGGCCGTACATGAGGTAGATGCCGACGGAGTTGTCGCTGATGTCGTTGCCTTCGATCGTGACGTCGTTGGCGTACATTGTGTGGAAGCCGTAGCGGTTTCGCCGCGAGACGTTGCCACGGATGACGACCTTGTTGCTGTACCAGATGAGTGCGTCACGGCCGTCTTCGATCGTGTTGTTTTCGATCAGGCAATTGTCGGAGCGGAACAACCGCAACGCGTCGCCGCGGCGGGCGATGTCAAGCGACATGCTGCCGATGTGGTTGCCGCGGATCACACAGTCGGCGGCGGATTTGAGATCGATTCCAAAGAGCACGTTCTCGAACTGGTTGCCTTCAATCGTGGCACCCTTGCCGATGACGCGGAGACCGGTCGATTCACGATCGAGGTCATCGCCGGAGTTGCGGATGACGAAGCCAGAAATCGAACTGTTCCCGCCGACCAGAACCACGCAGTCGCTTTTGCCGCCGCCATCGATGACCGGCCAGTCGCGGCCGACGAGGTGGATCGGCTTGTCGGTTTTGATCGGGCCGTACACGCCGGGCTGCACCTCGATCGTCGCGCCGGAATCGGCCGCGTCGATGCGGGCTTGCAGGTCGCCTGCTTGCGCGCTCCCGCCCAGCAGCGCCGTAAGGATGACGATCAGGCCTCGCATGGTGTTCCTTTCGCCCGCTGGTCGTCGGCTTTCATCTGGTCGAACAGCGGCTTGTACGCCCGGCGGTGCAGAACGATGGCGATGAGCGAGAACCCCGCCGCCGCCCAGGCCAGCCAAAGGCCCCAGCCTTGCCACGCGATGGTCTTGAACTGCCCAATCTCCCCCACCCCCAGCGGCGGCGGCGTGAAAGGCTTGATCGAACTGCTCAACGGCGCGCGGGGATCAAGGTTCTGCCCGAAAAGGTTCAGCCAGTAGTACAAGTCCGCCAGAAACACCGCGGGGAAGAGGATCACGGGGATGAGGAACAATGCCGCCCATCGCGAGTGGATAAACATCGCGCTCTCCATCAGCAGCACCAGCGCGATGATGCCCCATACGCCCATCGCCTTCTCGAGCTCGGCGGCTTCGTTGAGCGGGCGCATCCCGATGTAGTGGTTCAGGCCGTTGATCTCGCGCATGTCGCCTTCGACGCGGTTGATGTAGGCGTTGAGTTGCAGGTCCTTCTTCGGGTACTGCGGTGCCTTGAGCTTGATGTGCCAATAGGGCAGAAAGAGGGACACCAGCAGGCAGATGCGTGCCAGGGAGATCGTCAGGGTCGGAAGCGCGTAGCGCGTCCAGTGCGAAGTGAGTTCCGGGACGGGAACGCGCGGACCGAGGATTGCGTGGAGGATGCTCATTTTTAATCTCCTGTCATGTCGGCCCCTGCGGGACCGGATCCGACTCCACAGGAGTCGGCGAGGAAGCGTCCGCCTGCGCGATTAGCTCAGGCAGACGCGTGGGGAACGTCACTTAGCGGCAGCCCCTTGCGTGGGCTTCACCTGGAAGTAGCCCATCATTTCAAGGTGCAGCGCCGAGCAGAACTCGGTGCAGTAGAACGGGAACGTCCCGGCCTTGGTGGCTTTGAACTCGGTGACGGCGTACTCACCCGGTTCGAGGCTGAGGTTGATGTTGTAGCCTGCGATGCAGAAGCCGTGTGTCGCGTCGACCGCCTGTTCCATGCTCGTGAGGTGGAAGACGACGGTGTCGCCTTCGTTGACCTCGATGTTCTCGGGCGTGAAGTGGCTGCGGACGATCGTCATGTAGACGTGGACCTTCCCGTCGGCCTCGCGGACGACTTTCTCATCGCCGGGCATCGGTGCCTTCGGATCAACCGCCATGGTGTGGGGGTTGAAGCCGATCTCGGGGTAGATGTCCCAGGGCTTGAGCTTGTCGGCCTTGATCATCTGGGCGTAGTGCGGTTCGCCGTTGCCGATCGGCAGGTCGTAGAGGACCGGCATCTTGTCGCCGCCTTCGCTGATGTCGACGAGCTGGAAATTCTGCGGCAGCAGCGGGCCGGTCTGGAAGAAGCGGTCGACCGACCACTTGTTCATGCCGATCATGTACTTCCCGTCCGGAGAAGCGGTGTCGCCTTCGGCGGTGACGAGATGGCCGACGTTGTACTGCATCGGGGCCTTGCCCATGACGGTCCAAGGCTTCTGCCCGTGTTTGGCGAGCTTGCCGCCAAGCGTCCAGCGGCAGATGGCCGAATCGAGGAAGAGGGACGTATAGGCGTAGCCCTTGTCATCAAATTGCGTGTGCAGGGGCCCGAGGCCGACTTCGACCTGTACTTCCTTGCACGCGTCGAAGTCCAGCACCGGGATGCCGTACTCGTCGTGGCTCTTGATCTTGCCGGTTGCGATCGCGTCGCGGATCTTGGCGGTGGAGTAGATGGTCACGTGCGGATCAAGCTTGCCGCTGACGACGACGTATTCGCCGTCCGGGGTGACATCGACGCCGTGCGGGCTCTTGGGCTCCGGGATGAAGTAGAGCACGCCTTCTTTGATGAGGGTGTCGATCTTCAGCACCTTGAAGCCGTTGATCGTCTCGGCCTTGCCAGCTTCGACGAGTTTCTCGGCCTTCTTCCAGTCGATGACGTGGAGGTAATCCATATCTTTCTGGCTGGCGGCGGCTTCGAGCGGGGGCATGCCGCGTTCGATCGCGCCGTAGGCGGCTTCGGAGTTGAAAGAGTTACCGAAGATCAGCCCGTCGCTGGCGAGTTTGCCGGCGTCGAAGAGGTCCTGGTGGTAGGGAGGCAGTTCGATCGCGAACGACTTCGACTTATCGATGCGACCCTTCGCGCGATCAAATTTCCAAAGCGTACACATGCCGCGATACGCCTTCTTGTATTCTTCGATTGGGGCGTAGGTGTTTCCAAGCGGGTTGGCGTACTGTCCGCCTTCGATCACATATTCGCTGTTGGGCGTGACGAAGCCGCAGCCGTGATCGGACATCGTGATCGGGTTCTTCAGGATCTGCTTGGTCTCAAAGTCACGCAGATCGATAACGGCGATGCGTGCGTTGGCCTTGTCGCCGATGAATAGGAACTGACCGTCGTAGGAACCGTCGGTTTCGCTCAGGGCTGGGTGGTGGGTGTCGCCCCAGCGGATCTTGTGGTTCTCGTCGAGGTCGCCTTCCTTGAGCACGTCCTCACCGGATCCGTAGCCGAATCCCTGCCACGGTTCGGGCGTGAAGACTGCGATCGTGCGGAGCTGGCGCATCGAAGGCACGCCGATGACGAAGATCTGCCCGCTATGCCCGCCGGAGGCGAAGGTGATGTATTCGTCGATCTTGCCACTTGGCGTGTAGGTCTTGGCGGCGGCGATCAGGTCGTCGACGTTGAGACCTCGCGTGGCGGCGACCTTCTGGAGTTCGCTGAGCTGGCCGCTGGAGAGCTCGACCTTGTTCTGTGCCGGCGCGACCGACACGAGCGTCGCCGACACCGCAGCCGCTAGCGCGAGCTTTCCGAACGAGGAACGGACGCACGTACTGAGAAGATTCCATCGCATGATGTGGATCCTTTGCTTCTGAACCGCAGGCGAATTTATTTAGTGTCCGCCGCCGCCTGCTGGAGCGATCGGAGGTAGACGATGACATCTTGAATCTGGTTGTCCTTGATTGCGGGGTTGCCGCCCTTGGCGGGCATGGCCAGCTTCATCTTGCTGTCAGGGTCGCCGGGCTGACGGCCCTTCTTGACGAACGCGACCAACTCCTCGTCGGTCTTGGTGCGGAGGAAATCGCTGTGGACGAGATCGGCGCCGGTCTTCGGAACGCCCACGCCGGTTTTGCCGTGGCAGGTAATGCAGGAGGAGTAGACCTTCTTGCCGCGGAGGACGGCCTGGGGGTCCAGGAGATTTGCCGGGACGGCGACGCCGGTTGCAGTGGCGACGACCGGTGCCGGCGCGGGATCAGTATCCGCATCCAACACCGCGACGATCACCTCCGGCAGCGGGCCATTGAGGCGGCGGGGGTCTTGGAGCGAGCGTAGATAGGCGACGACGTCGCTGATGTGCTCGGTGGTGTAGTCCGCCCGTCCGCCTCGCGGGGGCATGGGTTTTCCGGTGCTGTTCCCGACATCCCCGACGGCGCGTCCGGAGACGATCAGTGCGGCGACATCTTTGTCGGAGCGTTCGAGACTGAACCCGCCGTTGACCAGGTCTCTGCCCATCCCCGCCACGCCACGTGCTTCGGGACCGTGGCAGGCGATACATGCGGCTTCGTACAGGCGCTTGCCGCGTGCGACCTTCGGAAGATCGAGCGCCGCGCCGGGCCGGCCAATCTTGGCCAGTCGGGCGCTATCGAAATCGATTGCTGCGATACCGGGCTCGTTTT
>JBBQQZ010000032.1:0-17735 GCA_038215325.1 Tepidisphaerales bacterium
AATCGGCCCGGCGCGGACTTCGCGATACGATTGGCCGGATTCGAGGCGCTCGCGAACGGTCATCAGCAGGCGGAAGTCGTCGGCTTCCTTCGCGCCACTGGTGCGAAGCGCTTCGACCGCGTTGTGCCACTCCGGCGACCCCGGGCCGCGGCGAAGTGCCTCGGTGAGCAACTTCAGCATGTCGTCGGTTTCAAACTCCGTCGCTTCCATCGCGGGGGAGTCTACCATCCCTTGTCCCCTACCGCGAAATGCCGACAATCACCCGACCTATGAACGATTGGGAAAACCCGCAGCTGTTCCAGAAGAACCGTCTCCCCGCCCGTAGCTATTTCATCCCCTACGCTGATGAAACCGCCGCGCTCACGCTGGATCGCGGGGCGTCGGATCGCATTCTACTGCTGAACGGCACATGGAAGTTTCATCTGTCTCCGACCGTTCAACAGGTGCCCGAAGGGTTTTTCAAATCCGATTTCGACGACAGCACGTTCGGCCCGATGCCCGTCCCGGCGTTCTGGCAGCTCAACGGCCACGGCAAGCCACATTACACCAACGTTCAATACCCCTTCCCCGTCGACGGCCCGAACGTCCCCACCGCCAACCCCACCGGGTGCTATCGGCGGACGTTCACGCTGTCGAAACAGCAGATTGACGCCCGCAACGTCGTCCTGCGCTTCGAAGGCGTTGACTGTTATTTCACCGTCTGGGTGAACGGGCACGAAGTCGGCCTGTCGAAGGGATCGCGGCTGCCGAGCGAGTTTGACGTCAGTAAGTTCGTCCACGCGGGTGACAACCTGATCGCGGTGCGTGTCGTGCAGTGGGCGGACAGCAGCTATCTGGAAGACCAGGACATGTGGTGGATGAGCGGCATCTTCCGCGACGTTTACCTGCTGCTCCGCCCGACCACGCACGTGCGCGACGTTCGGCTGGATACAACGCTCGACCCGGCGTACACGACCGGTTTGCTGAGCGCAAAGATCGACCTAACCAACTCGAAAGGCGCGTCGGTCGAATTGAAATTATTCGATGCGTCGGGCACGGTCGTCACCTCGGAGAAGAAACCCACTGCGGAGCAGTTGGGCTTTTCGGTCAAGGTTCCGAACGCGCTCCAGTGGAGCGCGGAAGAGCCGAACCTGTATCTCGTGCTCGTGAACCTGCTGGACAGCGCGGGGAAAGTGCTGGAATCGATCCCGCAGCGGGTCGGGTTCCGCTCGATCGAAATCAAGAATGGCGCGATCCACATCAACGGCAAGCACGTCTATTTCAAAGGCGTCAACCGGCACGAAGTACACGAAGAACTCGGGCGCTCGGTATCGATGGAATCGATGATCAAAGACGTCGAGTTGATGAAGCAGAACAACATCAATTCCGTTCGCACAAGCCACTATCCTGACGACCCCCGCTGGTACGACCTGTGCGACGAGTACGGCATCTACGTTCTTGACGAATGCGACCTGGAAGTACACGGCTGGAAATGGGAGCTTGAAGATCACCCGGTGAAAGACCCGATCTGGAAAGAGGCCTGCGTCGACCGGATGGTGCGCATGGTGCATCGCGACAAGAACCGCGCGAGCGTGTTTATGTGGTCGCTGGGCAACGAATCAGGTCTGGGCGCCAACCACAAGGCGATGTACGACGCCTGTAAGGCGATCGATCCCGTGCGCCCCGTGCATTACGAGAGCGACAATGTGCTCGAATGCGCCGACGTGTTCAGCAAGATGTACCCCGGCCCGGATGTCGTCGAGCGGATCGGACGCGCCGAGGAAAACATCGAGCATTACGGCAAACAAGTGACGCCGGCGCAATATAAAGACAAGCCGTTCGTCCTGTGCGAATACGTTCACGCGATGGGCAACGGCCCGGGCGGACTTCAGGAGTACTGGGAAGCGCTTTACAAATCCCCGCGCACGCAAGGCGCGTGGGTGTGGGAATGGATCGACCACGGCCTGCGCTCCAGGACTGAAAACGGTGTGGATTTCATCGCCTACGGCGGGGACTTTGGCGAAGACGTGCATGACGGCAACTTCGTTTGCGACGGGCTGGTGTTCCCGGATCGCACGCCGTCGCCGGGGTTGATCGAGGTGAAGAAGGTTTACGAGCCGGTCCTGACCGAATCGGTCGACGTTTCGACCGGCAAGTTTAAGCTCACCAATCGCCGGTTCCACAGCACGCTCAGCGACCTGACGCTAAATTACGCGGTGACGCGCGACGGCGAAATCATCGCTTCCGGGTCGGCGGACATCCCAGTCGTCGGGCCGGGGGCGTCGAGCGAGTTTGTGCTGCCGATCAAGCAGCCGGCGGCGCTGTCGCCTGGCGCGGAATACTGGGTAACGATCACCTACGCGACGATGGCCGAAACCAAGTGGGCCAGGCCCGGGCACGTCATCGCGACCGCGCAGTTCCAACTTCCCTGGATCGCGGCGGCGCGGACGGTGGCGCGTGCGTCGCTGCCGGAAGTGAGCGTCAAGCAATCCACCCGCGCGATCGATATCCACAGCGCGAATATCGCGCTTTCGTTCGATCCGGTGCTCGGCGTGATCCGCTCGCTTACCCACGAGGGAACACCGATCCTCACGCGCGGGCCGAAGTTCAATCTCTGGCGCGCGACGACGGACAACGACCGCGGCGGGTGGGGACCGAAGGGACCGATGGCGAAGCAGTGGAAGGACAGCCACCTGCACCTGCTGCGCGAACGCGTCAGCGAAGTGTCGGCCAAGTCGCTGGACAAGAACACCGCGCAGGTGACCGTGAAAACCCGCCTCGCCCCGCCGGTGCATCATCGACGCGGGTTCGACGTCAACACGATCTACACCATTCTTGGCAGCGGCGACATCCTGATCGATACGCACGTGCTCCCGTTCGGCGATCTCCCGCCTCAGTTGCCGCGTATCGGGCTGCTGATGGGCGTGAACAAGAGCTTCGAGCACGTCGAATGGCTCGGCCGCGGGCCGGGAGAGGGATATCCCGACACCAAGCAGGCCCAGCTCTTCGGCCGGTATAAGGCGACGGTCGATCAACTTTTCACGAACTACATTTTCCCGCAAGAAAATGGGCTGCGGTCCGACTGCACCTACGTCGCGCTGACCAACACGCGCGGCCACGGGCTGCTGGCGACGGGATCGCCTTCGGTGCATTTCAGCGCTGGCTGGTTCACACCGCAAGACCTCGAGGCCGCGCGTCATCCGCACGAATTGACCAAGCGCGACGACATCACCCTCATCCTCGATCACGCCCACAACGGCATCGGCACCGCCAGTTGTGGGCCTGGCGTATTCGACAAATACGTCCTGGCCCCGAAGGAGTTCCGCTTCACCCTGCGGCTTCGCCCGTTCACGCTCGACGCCAGCTCGGCGGCGATCTTGGCGCGGCAAACAGTGGAATGACGCAAGAATCGCCGCCTGAACGATACATGACGATTCTTGGACCCCAATCCGTGGGCCTATATTTACGAATTACAGACGCGTTTTTAATCCGTACTTCATTCCGGCGAACGTAAAGTTTCCCCGGAGAACATGATGATACGAACACATATCGCGGTAGTTGTTGGGCTGGCGATTTGTGGTTTATCCGCTCAAGGATGGGCCGCGAATGAATTGCCGCTTTCGGTGACCGACGCCCCCGCGTCCATCACCCAGTCATTCAATTCGCGAGCGGTTCGCGCGGTACGCGACGCGCAACCGGACGCATCGTTCGCGCACCCCGAACTGCTCGGCGCGGTCGCGGTGGGCGCGTACTTCATTTACAGAAGTCGGGCTCGCAGGGTCATCTAAGTTGCCGCCGCGACGCCTCTACGCTGGACTATATCTGCTGGCAGGGATGATTACTTTACGCCCTGAAGCTGCTTCATGCGTGCCGGCTCGAGCGGCTTGCCCGTGCGGATCAGGTCCATGAACGCATCGAACAAGTATGCCGCATCGTGCGGGCCGGGGCTGGCTTCGGGGTGATACTGCACGCTGAACATCGGCCGTTTCGTGTGGCGGAAGCCGGCGACGGTCTGGTCATTCAAATTCACGTGCGTGACGAATCCGCCATTGGCTTCCAGCGATTCGCGTTCGACCGCAAATCCATGGTTCTGTGACGTGATCTCAACGCGCCCGGTATCGATATTCTTCACCGGCTGATTCCCGCCGCGATGTCCGAACTTCAGTTTGTAGGTCTTGGCGCCAATCGCGCGGGCGAGCAGTTGATGGCCGAGGCAGATGCCGAAGATTGGCAGTTGGTCCATGACGCCCTGGATCGGCTTGACCGCGTAATCCAGCACCGCCGGGTCGCCCGGACCATTGCTGACAAATAAACCATCTGGCTTGTGCTTGAGAATATCATCCGCCGTGCTGTCCGGGGGCAGGACGGTGACTTTCACGCCCCGCTCGACCAGGTGTCTTAGGATGTTCTGTTTCGCGCCGCAATCCAGCGCCACCACGTGCAGGCCGTCGCCGCGGGTGACGGTGCCGAATTTCCATTCGTCTTCGTGGTCCTGATCCCAGTTGTACGCGCACGCCGGTTTCACCGCCTGTACCCAGTCCGCGCCCTCCATCTTGGCCGCCGCGCGGGCGCGGGCGACGAGTTGGGCGTCGTCGAGCAGTTCGGTCGAAAGGATCCCGCGCATCGCGCCGGTGATGCGAATCCGCCGGGTCAGCGCCCGCGTGTCGATCCCGGCGATGCCGATGATGTTGTTTCGCTTCAGGTAGTCGCTTAATGATTCGGTTGCGCGGTAATTGCTGTGAACCGGCGATAGCTCTTTGATCACAAACCCGCTCACGTGCGGCGACTTGCTCTCGACGTCTTCCAGGTTGATCCCGTAGTTGCCGATCAGCGGATACGTCATCGTGACGATCTGGCCTTTGTACGACGGGTCGGTCAGGATTTCCTGATACCCGGTCATCGAGGTATTGAAAACGACCTCCCCCTCCGACGTCCCTGCCGCGCCGAAGGCGCGCCCGGTGAAGACGGTCCCATCCTCCAAAGCCAGTTTTGCGGTCGCATCAATCATCGTGAGGGATTATAGAGATTGTGCGTGACGATCAAGCGCCGGACGCCTCTTCCGCCCGACGACCGTCCCCCGTCGCCCCTCCGGGGCGAGAATTCGATGGCCTACTTCGCCCTACGGGTTTCATCCGTGGGGTGCTGATCACGCTGCTGAGCGACCAGCAGTTCATCGGCGACGACATTCTGCGCGCCATTTTCTATGAAGTGAATCTGAAAAGACCGAACCTATAGCTCGATCACTTCGCGGTGGACGGGGGCAAAGGCTTGGTCTGTTCCCAGATACCGTGATGGCGGGCGACGACCTCGTAGATATCGTCCATGGGCTTGGGATCGTAGACGAACGCGTCAAGGCGGATCGTGCCGCTGGCCCCGTCGACGTCCTTGTAGCCGGCATACGCGATGCCCTTTTTGCGCCACAGTTTTCCGTCGAGTTCGCTGATTTGGTCGATTCGCACCGGCGGATGTCCGGGTGCGTGCAGCGTGTCGTTCTCCAGCCGTACCCGCCCGCGCGAGCGATGGCAAACGAATGCGATGTAGCCCAGGCCCACGAGCGGAAGCCCGATCGCAAGAAGCTTCTGGAGCATGATGTCGCGGTCGGAACTGACCGAACCGAGATCCTTCTGCTCCTTGTCCAGATCGGCAAGGCGGCGCTTGTCGGCGTCGCTGGTGGCACCGGAAAGGCTGGTGATCTCGGCACTCACTTCGGCAAGGCGTTTGTTCTTAGCGGGGTATTTGACCCAACCATCGTACGCAAACCAACCCGCCATCAGGAAGATCGCCAATACCATGATGAACCGCGCGTTGCGGTAGTAACGCCCGTAAGTGGCGACGATCGGCTGTTGCGGAATCTTCTCCTCGCGAACCGGTTCTACGATCTCAGTCATTGTTCCTCGCTCGTTTCCTGAAGTGCGCCCAAACGCCGTTCGACCTGTCGGAGCAGGGCCAGACACTCTCCCACCGACCCGGCAACCCCCCCGTATTTCGCCGCCGGAGACGCATTCGTCAACTCCTTAGCCTGACCTTCAACCTTATCGGCCAATTTCCGGGTGTTAGCGTGCGCGACTTGGAGGAGTTGATTGGGGGTCATGGAGAAGATTCTCGGGAGGCACGGGCGTGAGCCCGTCCGTCCGTTGCGTGTACGAATGCCGCACGGGCTGACGCCCGCGGCTTCGAAAAGCAGTACTCACGACCGACTCCCGATCGCCGCCCGGATCGGCTGGATGATGCGGGGGATGACGTACTTGTGCGTCAGCGCGTCCGCCCGCTCCGCCAGGCCGCTCAGAAGGGTTTCAAACGACTCCTTGACCTTGTCGCCCCAGAACCGCCTGACGATCAGATACACGCTGATCACCTCGCTGCCGTAATCGCCGGTGCGAACCTGATAGCTGTTGGTACGGGTGACGACGTCGATCCGGGCCTGGATGCGGCAATCCTCGGTCAGCGCCACCGTGATTGTGGGCTGAAAATCCATCGCCTTGGCGCCCGATTCATCGAGGAGCGCCGACAATGGTGATTCTGCGAACAAACTCTCGGCCACGATTTCGTCGTGGTTGCCGGAAAATTCCAGGTCGAAACCGAACAGCAGATCGATGTAGTCGATCTCCACCATGCTCAGGCCCAGCGCGTAAGGGGCGTGATCGAGTACGGTCGCATGAAGTTTTAACGCCTCAGCGATGTCCGTGGGGTTGACGTGGCCGCACGCAAGACGCTGGGCCTCGATGCACAGCCAGCGGTAGCTGTCGCGCTCGCGGTCTTCTTCCAGCGTGTACTCGTTCTGCTCATTGCGACGAAACCGCGTCATCTCGGGATAAGACTTCTGTATCTGTTCAAAGAAATGCAGCAACGTCTCCCGCTGGTGCGGCAGGTTCATTTGCGTGCCGACCCTCAGGTTGACGTAGAAATCATCGCAGACCGTGTTGAAGACGTTCGACATATCTGACTGAATCATACGCGCATTCAAGTGAGATGCGACAGAAAACACCCCGCGCCGTTAATCTCGTCTCGATGGTGTGGCGTGACGAGTGTTGCGTGAAGCAGTACCCGCCTTTCACGCTACACTCATCACGCTACACTCATCACGCCACACGCATCACCTCATGCCTGCAACCAGGCCGCCAGCAGATCGATCGCGCTTTGCAAGTCCCGCTTGGCGATCGTCTCGGTGACGGTATGGATGTAGCGCGTGGGTACGCTGTAAGTCATCGCGCGACATCCCGCGCCGGCCCGCTGCATCGGGGCTGTGTCGGTGCCGCCGCGCGGGAGGATGCTGAGCTGGAAGGGGATTTTCTGCTTTCGCGCGACAACCTCGAATTCGTTGATCAGCGAGCGATCGGAGATGACGCCGCCGTCCATGATGGTCAGCGCGACGCCGTCGCCTTGCTTGGTGACGCGCTCGTCGTCCGGCACGCCGGGGGTGTCGCAGCAGAGCGTGGTGTCGATGCCGATCGCGATGTCCGGCCTCTGCGCGTACGCTGCCGGTCCCGCGCCGCGGCAGCCGACTTCCTCCTGCACCGTGGCGACGAAGATCACGTCGTACGAAAGTTTTTTCGCCTTTTTCAGCGCCTCGATCGCGACGAACCCCGCGATGCGGTTGTCCAGCGCCTTGCCCGTAACGCAATCGCCGAGTTCAAGCAGTTCCTGTTTGAGGGTGACGGGGTCGCCCACGCGGACGCGTTTTTTTACGTCGTCAGCCGGGAGGCAGAGGTCGACGTAGAACTCGCCGATCTCGGGAACCTTCTTCTTGTCCTCGTCCTTGGCGATATGCACCGGCCGCCCGCCGGGCGTGAGCAGGCCGATGAGATCGCCGCCTTCGCTCGCCTGCACGAGCACGCGCCGGGCGAACAAATTTCGCGTGTCAAACCCGCCGGCGTTGTTCAGTTTCAGAAATCCGCGCTCGTCGATGTGTTTGACGTAAAAACCGATCTCGTCCATGTGGCAGGCCAGCAGGACGCGCCTGGCGCGCTTTTTGCCGCATTTTACCGTGGCGATCAGGTTGCCCATCGCATCGGTGCTAATGCTGTCGGCCAGGGGCTTGATCTGTTTTTCGATCAGGGCACGAATGTTTTCTTCACGTCCGGGAACCCCGGGAGTTTCACTGAGCTGTTTGAGGAGTTTCAGGTCCATTGTCGGTCCATTTAACGGTTATGAGACTGCGGGAAGCTTCCCAAAATCATGCACTTCAGAACAGACACCCTGCGGTCGATAATTCAACTAGAGGTTGCCGCTTAATGCACATTCTGTTGGTCGAGCCAGATCGTACCCAAGCCCTCCGCTTTGAACAGCAGTTGGTGACGTCGGGCCACATCGTGACGACGTGTACCCGGGCGTTCGAAGCGCTGGACCTGCTCCGCACCGGCGGCGTGCAGATGCTGGTGGCGGACCAGGCGCTGACCGACCTGGAAACCGACGACCTCGTCCGCATCGCCCGAAAGATGGGGCTGGCTCAATATATCTACATCATGGTGCTGGTGGACAGCCGCGATCAGGAGAAGATCAATCACGTCCTGGCGTCGGGTGCCGACGACTACATCGTCAAGCCGGTCGATCCGGTCGAACTGTCGCTGCGGGTGCGCAACGCCGAACGGATCGTGTCGATCGACACGCGCGACGACGCGATCGTGGCGATGGCAAAACTCGCCGAATCCCGCGACAGCACCACCGGCCGGCATGTCGAGCGCGTGCGGCTATATTCCCGCGAACTCGCGCAGGCGATGTGGGAGATGGGTTTCTACTTCGGCCAGATCAATGGCACGTTCGTCGAACTGATCTACCGCACCGCCGCACTGCACGACCTGGGCAAGGTGGCAATCCCGGATTCCATCCTGCTCAAACCCGGCAAGCTCACCGAGCACGAGTACGATTCCATGAAGCGACACACACTGATCGGTGCCGAGACGCTGGCCAGCGTGGTCACCGAAGGCAACCGCTGCAAGTTTCTCCAGATGGGCCGCGAGATCGCGCTGGCGCACCACGAACGCTGGGACGGCAAGGGCTATCCGAACGGGATCGCCGGCGAACACATCCCGCTGGCGGCGCGGATCGTCGCGGTTGCGGACGTCTACGACGCCCTGACCAGCGCCCGCACCTACAAAGCTGCATTTCCGCACGAGCAGTCGTTGAGAATGATCATCGAGAGCGCTGGCACGCAGTTTGATCCGCTGGTGGTTGAATCGTTCGCCGCGATCGAGAGTACGATCAACCGCATCCGCCAGCGCGAGTGCAACGCCGACAACGCCCACCTCCGCATCGCCCCGGCCGCGTGAAATTGCGGCGTGCGGGTGTATCATTCCCGGCATGTCACAGCTCGTCATCACGGCCGTCGGGCCGGACCGTCCGGGGATCGTCGGGGAGATCACTTCGCACCTGCACCAGTCGGGGGCGAACCTGCTCGACTCGCGCATGGTCAACCTGCGCGGGCAGTTCTCGCTCATGATCCTGCTCGAAATCAACGACGACAACGCCGGCAAACTGGCGCGGGAATTGCCCGCGACGGGCAGATCGATGGGACTGACGCTCTCGATCACCCCGCAAACCGCCCCCGCCGAGCGGGCGACGGGGCTGGCGTACCGCCTCAAAACCTATTCGAGCGACCAGCCCGGCATCGTCGCCCGTCTGACGGGCCTGCTGCGCAGCTTCGGCATCAATATCGAGGAACTGGCCGCCTGGCAGGAAAGCGCCGCGTTCGCCGGGAGCCTGATCTTCCTGTGCGAGATCAAAATGACGATCCCGCCGACCGTGGCGATCAGTGCGTTGCGGGCGGACCTATCGAAGCTGTGCAATGAACTAAACTGCGATGTTGACCTGGAACCGCTGACGTAACGTCGTGTCGGCGAGCCACGGGTGCAAACACGTAGGTCTTTCGCACCCACGCGGGAATACGTACGGGTTTGCACCCCGGGGCATCAATTCGTGCGTATCATGGAACAATGACGCGTCTCCGCTCCTTTTTTCTCGTGATGCTGCTGGCAAGTTTCGCCTTGGCCCAGCCCAAGCCTGACCCAAAAGCCACGTTGTCGCCCGATCCGCTCGTCCCGGGACAAAACGCCACGCTCACCATCCGCGTCGACATCCCGGCCGGCTTCCATGCGCAGTCGAACGAGCCACTGGACGAAAACCTGATCCCTTTCGAGGTCGTGGTCAATGCAAGCGACGGACTGACCGTCGGCAAAATCCAGTACCCGCCTGCGGAAACCAAGACGTATCCCGCCATCGGCGCCATGAGCGTGTTCGGCGGCGAGGTAACGGTCACCGTCCCGCTGACAGTCGCCGCAGGTGCGGATGTCGCGCAGTTGTCGCTATCCGCAGCCGTCACTTACCAAATCTGCGACGACGCGGGGTCGTGTTTTGCGCCGCAGACCAGAACCATCGAGATACTGAAATCTTCTTCCGCCTCCCCGACGACCCTCCCCCCGCCGACCCTCCCCATGCCGACCGTCGTATCGCCCGAGGTCGGGCTGTTTGGGTATAGCGTGTCGTTGAGCAGTTTTTGGGTCGCCATCCCGGTGGCGATGGTGATCGGATTGTTGTTCAACGTCATGCCGTGCGTGTTGCCGGTATTGCCGCTGAAGGCGATGGGTTTCTACGAGGCGTCGCAGCACGCCCGCGGCCGGGCGATCGCGTTTGGTGCGGCGTTTTCGATCGGGTTGATCGCGGTGTTCGTGGCGCTGGCGATCTTCGTCCTCGCCAGCCGCACTTTGCTCGGGCAGCACTTCCAATGGGGCCAGTGGTTCGCCTACGCCCCGTTTGTGTGGGGGATGACCATCGTCCTGGTCCTGCTTGGCATGAGCATGCTCGGCGCGTTCATGATCCCCGTGCCGACCGCGCTCTACGGGCTTAGTTTCCGGCACGACACGATGACCGGCAACTTCCTATGGGGCGTGTTGACGGCGCTGCTATCGACGCCCTGCACCGCGCCGATGTTCGCAGGGCTTATCACCTGGGCGGTCGGCCAGCCGATCGCGCTGGGCGTGGTCGCGATGCTGGCGGTCGGCGTGGGGATGGCGCTCCCCTACTTCATCCTGTCCGCGTTCCCGCAGATCGCTCGGCGCTTCCCCCGCACCGGGCCGGCGTCGGAACTGGTCAAACAAGCGATGGCCTTCCCCCTGCTCGGCACGGCCGCGTGGTTGATCGGGCCGCGGATCGTGGAAGACCCGGCGCACTGGTGGCTGGTGGTCGCGGTCGCGGTGTGGGGCGCGATGTTCGTCATGATCCGCGCCGCCCAGATCCTCAAAAGCTCCGGCGGCGTGCTGGTGACGACGGCGCTGTCGGTGCTGGTCGTCGGCGCCACCGTGCTGGTGGCGATTCGCTTCAACCCCATCGAGGGCACGAGCGCGTCCAGCGTTTCCGCATCAGGCGAAACTTGGACCAAATACTCAGACGAAGCGCTCGCAAACGCCCTCAAATCCGGCCAGCCCGTCGTCGTCAAGTTCACCGCAAGCTGGTGCGCCAATTGCCAGGTGATTGAAGCGACCGTCTACCGAGACGAATCCACCCTAAACGAACTGCGCCGTCGCGGCGTGATCCTGATCAAAGCCGACCTCACCACATCCGACGCCGCCGGCTGGAAGCAGCTCAACGCCCTCGGCTTCACCGGAATCCCGCTGACCGCGATCTACTTACCGGGGGGTGACAAGCCCAATCTTTTCGATGCCATCTACACGTCGCAGGATTTGCTGGCCGCGCTGCCTGCCGGCGCTTCTGCTCAATCGCGATCCCATTGACGCAAAGAGCGCAACGAAAAAAGAATTTCCCTTCGTGCTCTTTGCGTCTCTGTGCTCTCTGCGCGAAATAAAAACCTGCTGATCAGAACAACTTCGACAACGCCTGCTGCGCCGCACCCACGCCCGCGCCGAACTGCACCGGCTTGCCGAGCTTCTTGAGCGTGTGCTCGATCGCCGCGACCACCGCGAGGCAGTCGTAGATGTCGCTGTAGCCCATGTGGTTAACGCGGAAGATGTTGCCTTCCATCGTCCCCTGACCGCCTGCCACGTGGATGTTATGGTCGTTCTTGAGCGTCCCACGAAAGTCCTTGTCGGTGATACCGGGCAGGTACTTCACCGCCGTCACGCTGGCGGCGGGGGACTTGCTGAACAGCTCGAAACCCAGCGCCTGCACGCCCGCCCGGAACGCCTCGGCGCACCCGCCGGTGCGCTTCCAGACGCCTTCGATGGTCTCGGCCTTCAGCATCCGCAGGCTGGTCACCTGGGCTTCGATCAGCGTGTTGGCCGGGGTGAACGGCGTGTCGCTGTCGATCATGCTCTTCTTGTACTTCTTGAGGTCGAAGTAGAAGTTGGACTGCTTGTTCTTGTCGATCAACGCGTCGGCCCGCGGGCTGAGGCAGACGTACCCCAGGCCCGGCGGGAGCATCAGGCTCTTCTGGCTGCCGGTGATCGCGACGTCAACGCCCCAGTCGTCAAACTTAAACGGGAGCGCGCCGATCGAGGTGATGCCATCAACGACCAGCAGCACGTCGCCGTGCTTGCGGATGACCTTGGCGATCGCTTCCAGGTCGGCCACCGTCGCGGTGGATGTTTCGCTATGCACCAGCACGACCGCCGCGAACCCGCCAGCCTTGAGCGCGGTGTCGATCTGTTCTGCGCTGGCGTGTTCGCCGTAGGGAAGTTTCAGTTCTTCGACCGTGACGCCGAACGCCTTACCGTAGCTGGCCCAGCGTTCTGCGAACTTGCCATTGGTGACATTCAGCACCTTCGCGCCCGCCGGGATCGTGCTGGTAAACGCCGCTTCGAACGCCGCCGTGCCCGAACCGGTGATCGTGTAGACGGTCTGCTTCGTCTGGAAGACGTACTGGAGCAGCGTCTGCAACTCCGCAAAAATCTTCCGGAACTCCGCCGTCCGGTGGTGCGTGACGGGCTTGGCCAATTGAAGCAACGTCGCTTCCGGAACGCTGGTCGGGCCGGGCGTGAATAGTCGGTATTTCATTAACATGGTGTTCGTCCTTAATCGTTTTTCTTGCAGAGCAGGTCGCGTGTGGCTTGAGGCATGTGGCGGCCTACGAATCGACGCGCCACACGCTACCGGCTACACGCTCTGCCAATCATCCTTCAGTCGCTTAAGCGACGACTCAGCGTCTTTCGTCCAGTCAAACTTGCCTTCGACTGAAATCAGTTTGTCGTACCCGCCTTGCTTGAGCACTTTGAAGAACGGCACGTAATCGCTCGTTCCGCTCACGCCCGGCGCGACCCGGCCATCCTTGTCCGCAACATGCACGTGCTTGATCCACGGCATCGCCGCCTCAAGGTTCGCCAGCGGTTCGTCCTCCAGCCAAAAGTGATAGCTGTCCACCAAGCACTGAATGGCAGGATGGTTGACGGCGTTCACATAAGACATCGCTTCCTTGACCGAGTTGATGATGTTGCACTCGCTGCGGTTCAGAGGTTCGATGACGATCGTCACGCCGTTCTTCTGCGCGATCGGCGCGATCAGGTGCAGAAAGTCGGTGATCTGATCGACGGCTTTGCTGCGATCAAACCCGTCCGGCACGTTTCGCGCGCCGCCTGAGCCGAAGACGATCGTCTTCAGGCCCACCTGCGGGGCGCGAGTGAGCACGTTGGTCATGTAGGTCGTGAGCTGGTCTTTACTTACGTTCGGGCCGACGATCGGCACGTTCCCCGGCACCATCGAGTTGGCCGCCGGTGTTGCCAGGTCCATCGCCGGAGCGGTCCACGACGGCTCCAAGCCCTTCAATACGCTCTGGACATTCTCTTCCAGATAGTCCCACCCCGCCGCTTTCGCGACGGCGGCGTTCTTTTGACCTGCACATACTCCGAACTGCATCGTTTCGCTCCGGTTCAAACGGAAAAGGAAGCATGATAGGCGTCGCGAGCGCGAACGCAATGGAGAGGACATTCCTGCAATCAGCATCCCAAAACGCACACCGCGTCCCCCCGTGTAGCCGCAGACTCGCCTGCGCATTCAAAAGGCGAACAAGCTCGCCGCTACCCGGAATACCCCCCCAATTCATATCACGCCCACCCGCAAAAATCCGCCATAAAATCGCCCGCCCCGCCCCACCACGAACGCGTCGAGCGACGCGTCAAGTTGTCCGCCTGCGCATGTGCCTGCGACGCCGCGAGCGGTGGCGATTCGGTGATCGCGGTCCGTCGTTTGCGGTTTCGCGGGCGGTTTGTGGGTGACATCGGATCAGCGCGGGAGGCCGGTCGTCCTCATCGCGGCTTGGGGCGGTCCGGGCGTTTTGCCTTTTTCGCGACCTTCGCCACTTTCGCCAGCTTCACCGCACCGGCCTTCTCGATGGCGCGTTTCTCGTCGCGTTCGCGTTTGTCGAAGAGGTTTTTGCGCAAGGATTCGACTTCGCGCGGCGAGAGCATGCGGTACTCGCCCGGTTTGAGCCGGCCGATCTCGAGCGGGCCGATTTTGACGCGGGTGAGTTCGCGCACCTTATGCCCGACTTTTGCCAGCATGCGACGCACCTGGCGGTTGCGGCCTTCCTTGATCGTGATTTGCAGCACGCTGTTCTTGCCCGCCCGCTTGATCACCTTGATGTAGGAATTGCTGGTCCTAAAGCCCCCCTTGCTCGGATCCGCCAGCCACACCCCGCCGCCGAGGCGCTCGACCGTCTCGGGCTTCACGAACCCGTCCACCACGGCGGTATACGTTTTGACAACGCCGAACTTGGGGTGCGTGAGCTGCTGCGTTAGTTCACCATCATTGGTGAGCAGCAGCAGCCCGCGCGAATCGGCATCCAGACGCCCTACCGGATAAACCCGGTAGTTGAAGTCCGGCGGCAACAGGTCGATCGCCCGTTTTTGTTCGCCTTGGGCGACATTGGTGCAGTAAACGCCCTTGGGCTTGTTCAGGAGCACGTAAACGCGGTCTTTGCTGATCCGGCGTTGGAGCTGGACGCGTTCGCCATCGACGGTGATGGCATCGACGTCTGGATCGACCATCACGGGCAGGCGGGTGACGATGTCGCCGTTCACGCCGATTCGGCCTTGCAGCACCATTTCCTCGATATGCCGCCGCGATTCCACGCCGGCTTCGGCAAGAAGCTTTTGAATTCGATCCTTCATTGAAGGTAGGATATCCTGATTGGTGAAAGTTGACAGAAGGTGAAACCATGACGGCGGTAATGGAAAAATTGATCGAAGCCACCCGAAAGCTTCCCGCATCGGACCAGGATCAGTACGCGGCACGCTGGCTAGCCGAGTTGGAGGACGACCGAAAGTGGGACGAGTCCTTTGCCAAGTCGCAGGACGTGCTGGAGAGAATGGCAAATGAGGCGCTGGCCGAGCACCGCGCGGGATCGACCAAACCCCTCTTTCCGGACGGCGACGAATGAAGCTTCGCTCTCGCACGACGGCCTCATTCCGCAAGCAGCGTGACGCATTGTCCCCAACGCTCCGAAAAAAGGCGGACGACGCCTACGCATTGTTCAGTGACGATCCATCTCACCGATCCCTACAGTTCAAAAAAGTCCACACGACACTGCCCATTTACTCAGCGCGAATTGATCTGAGCTACCGTGCTGTCGGCGTGCTCGAGAATGATATCGTAACGTGGTTTTGGATCGGACCGCACGACGAGTACGAGCGGCTGATTCGATCGAGGTGATGATTGGCTAGCTCGTCGGAAACGTCACTTCCAGCCACACCGCATCGCCGATCGCCTTCACCACGGGCTGATCCATGCGCGCCGGCAGCAGTACGGTCGTTCCGCGGGATGCTTTGACGGGGGTCGCGTTTTTTGCGCGGATTTCGACTTCGCCTTGGATCAGGATCCAGACGACGGGCTGGTCGTAGGGGACGGCCTGTTCGACGCCGTCGCTCATGCGGACTTTTTCGATGGTAAACTGCGGTGCCTGCACCAGTCGCGTCACCTGCGTGAAGACGCCTGCTTCGTGTTTTTTCTTTTGTAGTTGCGGCTCGCGACCGGAGAAATCGATGCAGTCGAGGGCCTGCTCAACGTGCAGCGTTCGCGTCTGGCCGGTGCTGGGATCGACGCGGTTAAAATCATACACCCGATACGTTGTATCACTCGGCGTCTGCACCTCGGCCGCCAGGATGCCGGCGCCCAGCGCGTGGACCGTGCCGCTGGGAAGGTAGAAGCAATCTTCCGAGCGCACCTTGATCGATTGCAGCTTCGACTCGCACGTCCCGTCCTTGATCGACTGCTCAAACGACTCGCGGGTTGTCCCCGGAACCAGGCCCCTCAACAGCCGCGAGTCCTTATCGTGCTGGAGGATGTACCACGCTTCGTTCTTCAGGTGCGCGCCCGGATGCGCATCGGCGTACGCCTGCGGCGGATGGACCTGCACGCTGAGGTCTTCGCGGGCATCGAGAAACTTGATCAGGATCGGGAACTGGCCGTGAGCGCCGGTCAGCTTGACGTCGCCGTGCAGGTCTTTGCCGAGTTGCTGCACCAGTTCGTGCAGGGTTTTACCGGCCAGTGGTCCGTTCAATAAAGTTGCGCTAACCCAGTCGGTCGAACCGTCGACGATTCCCGGTGGGAAATCATAGAGTTCCCAGCTTTCGCCGATCGGTTTTCCAGCCGGGATCGGCTTGCGAAGGTTCGTTTCAAGCTTGCGACCGCCCCACATCTTCTCGATATACCGGGGTTGAAAAATCATCGGATAAAGCATGATGTCCGTTGTATCCGAAAGCGGATCGATTGATAATGCCGCCGTTGTATTCATGCGGGCGTCGGAGCACGCCAGCGACGTTTTGACAATGGATGGTCCAGGCAATGTCCAGCCCTTCTTCCTCGCAGTCCAAGACAAAGACCTTTGTTCTCGATACGAACATCCTCCTGCATAACCCGAATGCGATGTTCATGTTCGCCGACAATGAAGTGATCATTCCGTTCGACGTTCTGGAGGAGTTGGACAAATTCAAAAGCAACTCCGACGATCTCGGCCGCAATGCGCGCCAGGCGATCCGGCACCTCGATCAGCTCCGCACGCAGGGCAATCTGCACGACGGCATTCGCGACAAAACGACGCGGGGCATCGTCCGCGTCGTCATCGACGGCGACATCAATGCCTGCCCGATGATGACCGTCAATTCCCCCGACAACCGCATCCTCTGCACCGCCTTCACGCTCCAGGCGGCGGGCGGGCGGGTGGTGTTCATCACCAAGGACATCAACGCCCGTATCAAGGCCGATTCCATGGGCATTACCGCCCAGGATTTTGAAGCCACCAAGGTCGATTTCGAACACCTCTACAACGGCTGGCGCGAAATCGTCGTCAAGAGCGATCAGATCGATCAGCTCTACGCCCAGAAACAGCTCATCCTCGATACCGAAAAGCCGCTTTACGCGAACGAGTTCGTGCTGTTGAAAGATCAGGCGAACGAAGACCACACCGCCGTCGCGCGGTTTAGGGCGGATGTCGGGGCGCTGGTCCCGCTGCGCCCGCGTCGCGGGCCGGTGTTCGGGATCTTGCCTCGAAACCTTCAGCAGCAGATGGCGATGGACCTACTGCTCGACGACTCGGTCAAGCTCGTCTCCCTGATCGGCTCGGCCGGCACGGGTAAAACCCTGCTCGCACTGGCGGCGGGGATGAACAAGGTGCTGAACGACCAGGCGTTCGTCAAACTGCTCGTCGCCCGCCCGATCATGCCGCTCGGCCGCGATATCGGCTACCTGCCCGGCGATAAGGACGACAAGCTCAAAGCCTGGATGCAGCCCATCTTCGACAACATGGCGTATCTGCTCTCCAACCGCCTCTCCGGGGAAGGAAATGAGGCGAAATCGCACGCCCAGCTTTCCAATGTCGA
>JBBQQZ010000033.1:0-17345 GCA_038215325.1 Tepidisphaerales bacterium
CCGCTGCCGCCAGCGATCCTGGACTTTTTGCTGGTTCTGAACATCACGCTTTCGGTCATCGTGCTGGTGACGACGATTTACGTGAAATCGCCGCTGGAGTTTGCGGTGTTGCCGTCGCTGCTGCTGGCGGTGACGTTGTTCAGGCTGGTGCTGAACGTCGCGACCACGCGACTGATTCTGACCGCCGGCGAAGATGGCCGGTCGATCGAGCAGGCCAAGTTCGCGGCCGGGCACGTTGTGGAGGCGTTCAGCAGCTTTGTGACCGGCGGCTCGATGGCGGTCGGGATCATCATCTTCGTCATCATCTTCATCATTCAGTTCGTCGTCATCACGAAGGGTTCGACGCGCATCTCTGAAGTGGCGGCCCGGTTTACGTTGGACGCGATGCCCGGCAAGCAGATGGCGATCGACGCCGACCTGAACGCCGGCGTCATCAACGAGGCCGAAGCCCGCAAACGCCGCGAGGCGATTTCGCAGGAAGCCGATTTTTACGGTGCGATGGACGGTGCGTCGAAGTTCGTTCGCGGCGACGCGATCGCTGCGGTCATCATCACGTTCGTGAACATTTTGGGCGGCATGTACGTGGGCATGGTCGAGCACGGCTGGCCGATCGTCGCCACCGCCAAGCTGTATACGATCCTGACGATCGGCGACGGCCTGGTCAGCCAGGTGCCGGCGTTCATCATGTCGCTGGGCGCGGGCCTGATCGTCACCCGATCCAGTTCCCGCAGCGACTTGGGCGATGAAATGTTCGGCCAGATGCTCGCCAAGCCCGCGGCGCTGGTGGTCGCGGCGCTGTTCCTGGCGCTCTTGAGCGTCACCGGCCTGCCGCCACTACCGATGATTGTGCTGGGGTCGTGCTGTGCGGGGCTGGCGTTTGTAATCACGCGAAACAACAAGAAACAGACGCTCGCCGCGAGCAAGAAAGTCTCCGACGACGCCGCCTCCGCCGCCGCCAAGGAGCCGGAGAAGGTCGAAAAATTGCTCGACGTCGACGCGATGGAGCTGGAAGTCGGCTACGGGCTTGTCCGGCTGGTGGACGAAAGCAAGGGAGGCGACCTGCTCTCCCGCATCTCGATGATCCGCAGGCAGGTGGCGATCGAACTGGGCATCATCGTTCCGCCGGTGCGGATTCGCGACAATATGCGCCTGGGCGCCAACGACTACATCATCAAGATCCGCGGCCAGGCGCTGGCGAGCGGGGTGACCTATCCCGAGCAGTTCATGGCGATGGACAACGGTGCCACCTCCGGCCCGATCCCGGCGGCAGAGATCACCGTCGAACCGGCGTTCGGATTGCCCGCGTACTGGATCACCGAATCCCAGCGGTCGCAAGCCGAGCTCATGAACTACACCGTCGTCGAAGCCACCTCCGTCCTCGCGACGCACCTCACCGAAGTCGTTAAATCCCACGCCTACGAACTGATCACCCGCCAGGAAGTGAAGAACCTGATCGAAAACCTCAAGCAGAAGGCGCCGGCGCTGGTCGAGGAAGTGATTCCGACCCAGATCAAGCCCGGCGAATTGCAGCGGGTCATGCAGAACCTGCTCCGCGAGCGCGTCCCCGTCCGCGATCTGGAAACCATCGTCGAAACCCTCGGCGACTGGGCGGGGCGTACCAAGGACCTGGACGTGCTCACCGAATACTGCCGCAACGCACTCGCCCGCACGATCTGCAAGCAGTACGTCGATGACCGCGACAAGCTCTGGTGCATCACCCTCGACCCGGCGGTTGAGGATTTGGTGGTCGGTCACACCGATCGCGAAAAGGGCACCAGCACCATGCCGCCGCAGACGCAGCAGGCACTGACGAAGCGGATTGCAGAAAAAGTTGGCGAATTAACGCAGATGGGTAGAAGCGCGGTTGTGCTGTGTACGCCGCAGATTCGTGCGGGTTTGCGAAGAATGATCGAAAATGCAATCCCACAAGTCGCGGTACTTGGTTACAATGAAATTGTTCCAGAGGTAGCGGTGGAGGCGGTCGGTCTGGTATCTTTGAACGGGTAGTGGTCGATAGACAGGGATTGTCGCGACAGGTGAGTGATCGAAGTACATCTCACAGACAGTCTTGAGAGGCACGGATGCAGCTCCAGACATTTCAAGGTTCGAGCATGGCTGAAGCCTTGCAGCGCGTGAAAGCGACGCTGGGCTCGGAAGCCGTCATCCTTCATACGAGGACCGTGCAGCACCGTCGCTGGTTGGGATTGCGCAGCGTGGAGCTGTTCGAGATCACCGCGAGCAAGACCGTCAACGTGCCGGTGCGTCGCTCGCTTCCCGATAAACCCGTCCCCAATCCCAGACGCGCCCCCTTGGCGTCGAGTTCAGTCGCCACCAAGCCCTCGTCCATCCCGGGCAAAACGCTTCTCGATTCACCTGCCGTTCAGAACGTCGCGCTCATGGGTCTGACGCAGGAAGTCACCGCGCTCAAGACCATGATGAAAGACCTGGTGTCGCAGGTCCGAACCGCGAAAAATCCGCAGGTGCCGGAAGAGCTTTTCGATCAGTACATGCACCTGATCGAGAACCTGGTCGCCGACGAGGTGGCGCTGGACATCATGAAGGCGCTGCAAAAGCAGTTGCGGCCGGAACTTCTGAGCGATCCGAAGATCGTCCGCGAGAAACTCGCCGAGCACATCGAAAAACTCATCCCAACCGCCGGACCCATCCAGCGGACGAAAGCGGTCGGCCCGCACGTGGTGGCGCTGATCGGCCCGACGGGCGTAGGTAAAACCACGACCGTCGCTAAACTTGCCGCCAACCTGAAGTTACGTGAAAAACGCAAGGTCGGCCTCATCACCATCGACACCTTCCGCATCGCCGCGATCGATCAGATCAAACGTTACGCCGACATCCTCGGCGCTCCGCTGTGCGTGGTGGGCACGCCGGAAGACATGCCCAAGGCGATCGAGTCGATGCGCGATTGCGAGTTCATCCTCATCGACACCGCCGGGCGAAGCCCGAACGACACGATGAAGCTGAACGAGCTGAAGCGCTTCCTTAGTTTCGCCGAGCCGGACGAAGTTCACCTCGTTCTCTCGACCACCGCCTCGCAAGGGTGCGTCGAATTGGCGCTCGAAAAGTTTGGCGAAGTCCGCGTGGACAAGCTGATTTTCACCAAGCTGGATGAGGCGGCTCAACTCGGCGTGGTGCTTAACGTGGTTCGCAAGATCAACAAGGGACTCGCGTACGTGACGACCGGTCAGGACGTTCCTGACGACATTGAAGTAGGGCACGGCAAACGGCTGGCACAGATGATTCTGGGTAGTTGAAGGGAATGGTGAATGTGAAGTGTGGAATGTGAATGTCATTCCCCATTCCACACTTCACGTTCGACACTGGATATGACAGCAGCATTGGTCGATCAAGCTTCTTCTCTCCGCACACTCGCCGCCCGCACGCGCCGGGCGCAGGTGATAGCGGTGACGTCGGGCAAGGGCGGGGTGGGGAAGAGCAACATCGCGGTGAATCTGGCGATTAAGATGGCGCAGGGGGGCAAATCGGTCGCACTGCTCGATGCCGACCTGGGCCTGGCGAACGCCGACGTGCTTTGCAACGTCGATGTTCAGTGGAATTTGTCACACCTGATCGCCCGCAAGCGCACGCTGAAAGACGTGATGGTCAAAACCCCCGGCGGATTTTACCTCATCGGCGGGGCGTCGGGGCTGGCGAAGATGGCGGACCTGGACGATCTTGACCGCCAGCGCATCGTCGATTCGATGGCGGAGCTGGAAGAGCTCTTCGACGTATTGATTATCGATACCGGTGCCGGCATCAATGCTAATGTGCTATGCTTCACCCGTGCCGCCGACCACGTCCTGATTGTGACGACACCCGAACCCACCGCCATCACCGACGCCTATGCCGTCGCCAAGGTGATGATCCGGGACGGGCAGGAGCGTCAGATGAGCCTGCTGGTGAACCAGGTTCGCTCGGCGCAGGAAGGCCGGGCGGTGTACGAACGAATTTCGAAAGTAGCGAGGCAGTTTTTGGGCATCGGGATTTTCGACGCAGGCTACGTGTTCGCCGACGAGAACGTTCCCCTTGCGGTCCGCCGCCGCAATCCGTTCGTTCTTTCGGCACCGCGAAGCCTCGCCAGTGCGTGCGTTGCGCAACTGGCGACCCGATTGCAACAAGACCGACCGACAGCCGTTCAACCGGGTGGGTTTTTCCACCGGATGAGCAGGTGGCTGAGAATATAGGAAGTTGCGAGTTGCGAGTTGCTAGGCATTCCGGTCTCGCCACTCGCCGCTGACCACTGACCGCTGACCGCTGACCACTGACCACTGACCACTATGACCCGTCGTATCGCCGCCACCTTCGCCTTGATTGTCTTCGCGATGTGCCTGATCGAAGGCCTTCGTGCAGAAAATCCGTTCGGGACGGTGGTCTTGCGGGCGCTACTAGGGCTTGTGGTGACGTTCGGTGTGGGCCTGATACTTGGTGTGATGGCCGAAAAAATGTTGAGTGAAAATTTGGAACAGACCGGAAAATCGGAAAAATCGTCAAATTAGACGGGCGCTCTGGCCGATAAATCGAAATGGCAGGTCAGATTTTTTCAGTGGTTGTCGGTAACTGAAGTCGCACGTCATGTTGTTCATCGGGCAGTCAGGCAAGGAAGCTTGAATCGGCCCGGGATATGTGAACTGACCGGACCATGGAATGGGAGCTTGAAATGACACGAACGATCTCGAAGCGGGACATCAAAGAAGTCTGGACCGAATACAAAGAGATTCGGATCCAATTCGGAACTCTCGAAGCCGCAGCGGAGGCTGATGCCGACGCGGCGAAGCAATTCGCCCGCGTGAAGGTCGTCTGCGAATCCCTTCGCAACGTCATCATGGAGCACTACCTCCATCTCGTCCGGTACAACGCCGAACGAATCCACCACAAACTCCCCGACGAAGTCGAACTCGACGACCTCATGTCGTCCGGCATCTTCGGGCTTATGGACGCCATCGAAGCCTTCGATCTCGAACGCGGCGTCAAGTTCGAGACCTACTGCGCCCCGCGTATCCGCGGTGCGATCCTTGATGAGCTTCGCTCGATGGACTGGGTTCCGCGCCTTGTCCGCAGCCGCGCTCACAAGATGGACTCGACCACCAAGCAGCTCGAAGTCGAACTCGGCCGCGCTCCCACGAGCACGGAAATCGCCGGACGACTTAATATCTCGATGGACGAGCTGAAGAAAATCGAAAAAGACGCCAACGCCGTCGGCGTCGTTTCGTTGTCGCGCAAGTGGTTTGAAACCGACAGCAACAAAGACGTCCGCGAGATCGACATCGTCGAAGACAAGCGCGGCGTTGACCCCATCCGCGAGATCCAGCGCAAAGACCTCAAGGACATGATGACCCGCGGCCTGTCTCGCGCCGAACGCCTGATCATCATCCTCTATTACTTCGAAGAAATGACGATGAAGGAGATCGGCGCCACGCTCGATTTATCCGAATCGCGCGTCAGCCAGATGCACAGCTCGATCATCGCCCGCCTCCGCGCCCAGATGGCGGATCGCAAGAAGGAATTACAGCAGGTCGCGGTGGCGTAAGCACGCTGGCGACTCTGCCTGCGGATCTCTCGATCCAGAACGAACGCCCGAATGACTACGGCCATTCGGGCGTTTCCGCGTTCCGACGGTGCGTCCGCCCGCACGACACGCTCGACCGGCTCGACCATCAGTCTTCCCTAACTCCGTTGGGCGCGGCTACGCTTCGGCGGGGAGGGTGGCGCGGCGGTGGACTGTCGCGAAACGGGGTTTGGTTAGACGGTCAGGGGCTGGGAGGTGAGGTTGTCGAGCAGGCCTTTGACGGTCATCTGGAGGGTGGGATGGACGACGTCGGGCGCGATGAGCGCAAGCGGTTCGAGGACGAACGTGCGTTGGTGCATCATCGGGTGAGGGACGATCAGTTCGTCGCTGGAGACGATCTTGTCGGCGTAGAGGAGAAGGTCGAGGTCGATGGTCCGGGGTTCCCATTTTTCGCGGCGGTTGCGCCCGAGGGATTGTTCGATGTGCATCAGCTCGCGCAGCAGCGCGTGCGAGCCGAGCGTGGTTTCGATCGCGATCGCGCCGTTGAGGAACGGCGGGGAGTTCGCGGGTCCGCCGACCGGGGCGGTTTCGATCAGAGGGGAAAGCCGGGTGAGCGAAATCTGCTCGTGCGCGCTGATGGCGGCGACAGCCTGGTAGCAGAATTTCGCCCGGTCGCCGAGGTTGGATCCGATCGCAATATATGCCGTTTGTGCGCTGCCGTTTCGCATGGGGGGTATCCTAACAAGTCGCCGGGGTATTTCCGATCGATGATTTTCGATTGCCGAATGCTCGACCCAAGGCCGGGAAAATTCTCCATTTGGCGTTCGGGGATTTAGAATCGCCGATCCGGCGCGTTTGACAGGGTTTTTGACCACGGATAAGGTCTTTACTTCCCCTTAACCAATCATGGAGGTTTAACACCAATGGCAATGCAAGAATGGGATACGTTGAAGCGTCTGATCGCTGAAGCTGAAGAAGATGTCGCCAAGGCAATCGGGGGCAATAAAGCCGCCGGTACCCGGGCACGCAAGAAGATGCAGGACATCAAGTCCGCAGCCCAGGAGGTGCGTAAGAAGATCCTGGAAGGCCGCGGCGAATCCGAAGGCGAAGGCGCCCCGGAATCGGCCGGCGAGTAGTCAGTTCAAAGCAGCCGCAGTTGAACGCAGATAAACGCAGATGAGCAGACGCAATTCTGCCCGATCTGCGTTTATCCGCGTTCATCTGCGGCTACTCGCTCTACAGAAATAGACACATCCATGCCTCCACAATTTCTATTCGACTTAGCCTCGATGGACCTCGACAAAGTGCTCTTTGGTCCGGAGGAGATCCGCAAGACCAACCCGCAGCGGGGGCACATGGAACACCTGGACGCGGTGATCTGGGTCGACACCGGCCAGAATGGGCTGGTGGGCAAGAAAGTCGTTCGCGAGGACGAATTCTGGGTGCCCGGACATATCCCCGGACGCCCGCTTTTGCCCGGCGTGATCATGATCGAGGCGGCGGCGCAGTTGGCATGTTTTTACACCAAGCGGTACGTCGGCATGGAAGGGTTCATCGGATTCGGTGGAACGGGTGAAACCAAGTTCCGCGCCGAAGTGAAGCCCGGCCACACGCTCTACCTGCTCGCCCAGCACACATGGACCCGCCATCGCCGCGTCGGCAGCCGCGTGCAGGGAATGGTCAACGGCCAACTCGCGTTTGAGACCGAAATAATCGGCGCGCAGATGTAGCACCGTTCCAACAATCGTGCTGACACCCATCGCAAGTAGCCGCAACGCTACGCGTTGCGCTTCATTCGCGTCGGTAAAAACAGCGAAAAATTCGCAATCGGTAATGTTGCGGTTAAGGTCGCATGAAACGAAAAACGCCCGCGCCAGCAAGCTGGAGCGGGCGCTCGAATTCGGTTTGACCCGACGGATCGATCAGTAGACGACGTTGGTCGCGTCTTCGATCGTCTGGATCACGTGGCGGACGTTGAACGGCTTCTTCAGGTAGCCGTCGAAGTGTCCGCTGGTGGTGGCGAGGGCTTTGAGCTCTTCTTCGCTCATCTTGCCGCTCATCGCGATGACCTTGGTGAGCTGTAGGTCCGGGTTCGACTTCACCAGCTTCGCGACCTCGCGGCCGTCGATGTCCTTCAGGTGCATGTCGAGCAGGATCACGTGCGGCTTGCTCTTCTCCGCGGTGATGCCCGCCATGAAGCCGCTCTTGGCGACTTCAACTTCGTATTTGGCTTCGTCTTCGAGAATGCGTTCCAGCACCTCGACAATGTCGACTTCGTCGTCCACGATCATCACGCGGGTCGCGCCGGTCATCAGTCCGTTCAGCGGCATGCCGTGCTGCTTCATGAACTTGATCAACTGCGCCAGCGGGATCCGGCGGTCCTTGCTGCCGGGAATCCGGTAGCCGGTGAGGGTGCCAGAATCGAACCACTTGCTGACGGTGCGGGGCGCAACGTTGCAGATCTTGGCAACTTCGCCGGTGGTCAGAACGTCTTTGAGTTTGGTCGTAGCCATTTGCATATTTCTCCCTGTCAGCAGCATCACGCCGCCGACATGGGATATATCGACCAGCCGTCTGCACGCTTTAGTTCGGACGCGCAGATTTTGCGGTTCGGCCGGTTGCCATACCTGCCTATTCTATCTTTATCGGTCGCGATCAGGGACTTAGGGGAGAACTGGTAGTTGAAAACTGGGAGCAACAACAATCCGTACGCGGTCGATCCGTTGCTTTCCCGAGTACACGGTCAGTCGGCAAGCGTCATTGGCGGCAAGCAGTTTATCGTTGACCAGCGGTCACAAATGTGGGATGCTCTCTCACCGGGCGGTTGATGATGACACCAAACACTTTTGGGGCATTTGCGGTCGATATCAACGAAGTCGAACACGAAGCCTGTATCTAGTCGGATTAACTATGGACAAGTCCAACAAATCAGTTGCAGATTTCCGCGCTGTTTGCGAGCCCGTCGAGAGGCGTCTTTTGCTTGCGCACTCTGCCCACTGGCTTCGAGAAGTAGATTCGGGTGAGGTGGAGCGATCTTATCGGAACACAGCCAATCGCGGGTGGCGCACTGAGGCCGCTATATTCGTGTCGGGCGTTGCCCCATCTGGCGGTGTCACAAGTTCCGGTCGCGGCGTGAAATTGCGACTGGCCGCGGATGCGGTTCTGTCGCCGCAGTCAAGTGACGTTGGGCACCCGTCTCCGTCGAAGGCCGTTGCCGTTCCGAGCGTCTCAAGGCAGAACGAAGGTTCTGACGAGGACGGCGATGTGACGCTCGACCTCGACGCCCCGTCTTTTCCGCTTTCCGGTAAGGTCGACAGTCTGCTTCGGTCGGTGTTTGCATCGTTCTTAGGATTCACGGAAGCTGGCGGTGATCCGAGCAACTTTGAAAACTATCCAGTGGGTATGATCGTCGATGACCAAGGCGTTGTTGTTACGATTCTTACCGATTCCAACGTAGATTTGCTGGAATTGCTTCAAACGATCGGCGTCTCAAGAATCACCGAAGTTTCGGAAGGCGTCGTGGAAACTTCTGTTCCTTTGGAACTGCTCTCTGTTTTACATGACAGCGATGTCGCTCGCGCGATCAGTTCACAGAGTGCCGCCGCGGGAAACCCCCGTGATGCCTCCAACGGATACCGGTACTGACAAAGACGGGGATGTCACCTTAGATGTCAGCCTGCCGGAATCGCTTGTCCGCGCTAGAGACTTTATAACTTCACAGCATGGGAAGATTGACAGTCAACTGGCACAGACCTGGATTACCCTCAATGATACTGGTGAGTTGGACGGCTACGTCACCATTGATGCAGCGGCGACGACGGACGACGGCGGAAAGGGTCTTCTGGACGCCTTGACGGAATTGGGTCTCGTAAACGGAATCGCCTACCAGAACCTTGTGGGCGGAATTCTTCCTGTAGCCTCGATCTCTCGGTTGGGAGCGGTTGCGTCGTTGGGACAGGTTCAACTGACGCAAGTCGGTTCGGCGCACGGATCGGTCGACAGCGAAGGGGATGCCGTACAAAGCAGTGATGATGCTAGGTCTCGTTTCGGTGTTACTGGAACCGGCGTAACTGTCGGCGTGATTTCCGACAGCTTTAACCGTTTCAATGATTACGCTGCCGATGTTTCGACCGGCGATCTTCCGTCCGGAGTGCAGAATCTCCAAGAGTTGACGAACCCTGGTATCACACCGTTGGATGAAGGTCGGGCAATGGCTCAAATCGTGCATGATGTTGCGCCAGGTGCGATGCTGGCATTTCATACGGGCTTGAATAGCTATGCGGATGCGGTGCAAGGGGTAGACGACCTGCGCGATGCCGGCGCGGATGTGATTGTCGATGACGTCTACTACTTCAGCGAACCAATGTTTCAAGATGCACAGTGGGCGCAAGCAATCGCAGACGTGGTTAACAATTCTGGCGTTACCTATACGACATTGGCGGGGAACTTTGCAACGAATGCGTATGAAGCGTCGTTTGTAAGCAACTCAAATATCACGATCGCGGGCACGTCCTACGCTGCGTTGGATTTCAATACCGGATCGGGAACGGACACGACGCAAACGATCAATGTGCCACTGAATCAAACGTTCCGCCTTTCGCTCCAATGGAATCAACCCTACGACAGCATTTCGCCATCGTCCGCGGGTGCTGCGACGGACCTCATTATCTACATTCTCGACGCGAGCGGCAATGTTGTTGCGTCGTCAGAGAATAGTAACGTCGGAGGAGACCCTTCTGAGTTCATCAGCTACCAGAATACTTCAGGAAACACGGCGCTCAGGGTCGTCATCACGAAGGCAAGCGGATCGGGAACACCCAATCCGTCCAGACTGAAATATATCCTCTTCAACAACAACGTTACGATTAACGAGTACGATAACGACGCTGGAACTGTTTACGGGCACCAGAACGCGGCATCAGCCATCACCGTGGCGGCGGCCCCAGCGGCCGCACCGGCGGCACCAGAGACGTTCTCGTCGCGCGGTCGCACCGATATTTATCTCAACACAAACGGAACGGTTAAATCGACACCTGAAGTTCGCAACAAGCCAGAGATTACGGCACCGGACGCAGTATCCACGACAGTGGCAGGATTCGCAACATTCACGGGAACCTCCGCTGCGGCACCGCATGCTGCTGGTGCTGCGGCACTCATGTATGAGGCGCGATTCGACGGTTACGGGACGTTCCCTTCACCAAGTCGCGTCAAAACTGACTTGCAGGGTGCGGCGCTCGACATCACCACTGGTGCTCAGACCGCCACGGGCTTCGATCGCGCATCTGGTTCCGGGCTAATCCGCGCCGATCGATCGGTGGCGCGTATCCTGATGGATTACGATAGCGGCACTGACAAGTTGACCATCCGTGGGACGCCGAACAATGACACGTTGACCACAAGTGTCAGCAGCGGCAACGTGACGGTGACGTTGAACAGCACACCGGTTGTTTATAGTTATTCGTTGGTCAGTTCACTTGACGTCGATGTCGGTGCCGGGAACGACAACGTCAATCTTGGCACGACGTTTGGCAAGCCGGCCACGCTCTCAGGCGGGCGGAATAACGACACGCTTATCGGTGGGATCGCCAACGACATTCTCGGCGGCGGCTCGGCGGACGCCGGAGTCGATAACCTCAGGGGTGGTGCGGGAGACGATCTGCTCGAAGGATACGGCGGGAACGACCTGCTTACCGGCGACAGCGGCGCGGATCGGCTATTCGGAAACGACGGGGATGATATTCTCGACGCCGGGGATAGTGAACTTGACGTGAGCATCGCCGGAGGCGCAGGAGCTGACAGCGCATACTACGACGTCCCGCCGCCAACGGGGATCAATGAAACCGGACTTCTGGTCAGCATCACGACCGGCTATCCGGTGTAGCGGACACGATTTACTGTAATCCAACGCTCCAGCCCCTTGCGTTCATGCGCGGGGGCTGTTTACTTTTCCTATCTATGCACGTGCTCTATGTCCATCAGAACTTTCCCGCCCAATTCGGGCATATCGCGCGGCATCTGATTCAGAAGATGAACTGGCGCTGCTCGTTCGTCTCCGAAACGCCGGCCGGGGTGGTCGATGGGATCGAGAAAATCCAGTACAAGCTCGGCGGCGGGGCGACCAAGCAGAACCACTTCTGTACTCGGACCTTCGAAAACACGGTATGGCATTGCCACGGCGTTTACGACGCGCTGGCGAAGCATCCGGAAATCAAACCCGACCTCATCGTCGGCCACAGCGGGTTCGGATCCACGCTCTTTCTTCGCGAACTCTATCCTGATACGCCGGTCATCAATTTTTTTGAATACTACTACCGCTCGCACGATGCCGACTCGGACATGGATTTCCGGAAAGACCTCGCCTGGGGCGTTCCCGAGATCAAGTACCTGCGCAGCCGCTGCCGAAACGCGATGATTTTGCTGGACCTTCAGAACTGCCAAATCGGCTACACGCCGACGAAGTTCCAGAAGTCCCGTTTCCCGACCGAGTACGACCGGAAGATCCGCACCATCTTCGACGGCGTCGATCGGAGCATCTACCACGGCTACGACGGTACTTTGCGACCATCGGTGAGCGAGCGCGGCGTGCGCACGATCGCGGGGATCGAAGTGCCGGCCGATATGCGCGTCGTCACGTACGTGTCGCGCGGGTTTGAATCGATGCGTGGCTTCGACATCTTCATGAAGGCCGCCAAGATCATCTGCGACCGCGAGCCGAACGTCATCTTCCTGGTCATCGGTACCGACCGCATCGCCTACGGCGGCGACGAAAGCTACACAGGTGGGAAGTCGTTCAAGCAGTGGGTGCTGGATCAGGACACCTACGACCTTGATCGCATCAAATTCATCGGCCGGCTTCCCATGGACGAGCTCGGCCGCACGCTGGCAGCGAGCGACCTGCACATCTACCTAACCGTCCCGTTCGTGCTCAGTTGGAGCATGATGGACGCCATGAGCTGCGGCGCCGTCGTGCTCGCGTCCGACACGTCCCCCGTCAAGGAGATGATCCGTGATGGTGAGAATGGTCTGCTGGCCGACTTCTTCAACCCCGAAGCGTTCGCCGACAAAGCCTGCGAAGTGCTGCGCGACCCCGACGCCTTCCGCCATCTCGGCCAGGCCGCCGAGCGGATGATCACCGAGCAGTACTCTCTCGACGCCGTCCTGCCTCAGATGCTTCAGCTCTACGAAGACGCCGCCAACACCAGGACCGGCCTCGAACCCCCACACGAGCGCGGCACGCCGGCGCCCGTGCCCGCGCCAAAAGTCAAAGCCGACAAACCCAAGAGCCCCTTCGCCGGCAAACCCAGCAGCATCAAGCCCACCGACATCGTCACCGGCAAGGCCCCGCCGAAGGGGTGGTCGCCGTTTAGGGGATGATGATTCTTGAGGCGAGTGCTATAATCGGGCCATGGTGCTGAGCATTCCACTATCCGACTCCACTGAACGACTGCTTCGGCAAAAGGCCGACGACGCGGGCGTGGATGTCGCCACCTATGCCGCAGGTCAACTCGAAGCGATCGCGACGGCGCGCCCGACGTTTGATGAAATCGCCGCACCGATCGCGCGCGCGTTCGCGGAAAGCGGAATGACCGAAGAGGAACTCGTCTTATTCCTGGACGAGGAGATTCATGCGATGCGACGCGAGAAACGATCGCAGAAATTGTCGTGATGCTTCTCAAAAGACGCGCGATCTTCGACTGTAACGCGATGTTACAGGCCGCGTCGCGGCCGGATGGACCCGCAGGAGAGTGTATGCGCCTGGCGTCCGCCGGACGCTGGGTGCCTGTTGTATCGCCTTCAATTCTCGCCGAGTTTGAGGCGGTCGTCAGTCGAGCCAAAGTCCGGACCAAGATGCGATTGTCAGAAAAAGCAGTCGCCGAGTTCCTACGCAGTTTTCGCACGATGATTCTCATCCTGCCGGATCCGCCAGAATTGGTGACGTTTGACCGCGACCCCGGCGACGCCAATTACATCAATCTCTCCATCGCGTCTAAAGCGTTGCTCATTGTCACACGAGATACGGACTTGCTCGATCTGATGTGGGACACGGATGCCGCTGGCGTAAAGATTCGCGCGGACTATCCCGGGTTTCGGGTCTTGACTCCGCCGGCCTTCCTGGACGAGCTTCGCGCCGGCCAGCCTTAAACGCGGATGTCACTGCTTCGCTTCCAACTCCGTCCAGCGCGCGTACAACCGATCGACCTCCTTCTGCGCCGCTTCGAGTTGATCGCATACATCCCGCAAACGCGCGTGGTCGGCGAGCACCTTCGGGTCATTCATCGTGACTTGCAGCTTCGCGACGTTGTCCTCGGCTGTATGAATCGTGTTTTCGATGCTGTCGAGTTCTTTCTGGTCATTCCAGTTCAGCTTCTTCTTTTTTTCCTGCACCTGCGATGCCGCCTTTGCTGCCGCGCGGGTGGCTTTGGCTTCTTCCTTGCGGTTGGCGTTGCGGGCGCTTTCCCACTGGGCGAGTTCGGCGTACATGCTCGCGTTGCCCCGCCCGTCGAGTGATAAGATTTCGCTGGAAAGCCGATCGAGCAGGTAGCGATCGTGGGTGACCAGCACGACCGAGCCGGCGAAGTTTTCGAGGCTGGCTTCCAGCACGTCCAGGGTCGGGATGTCCAGGTCGTTGGTCGGCTCGTCGAGGATGAGCACGTCGGCCTCTTTCAGCATCAGCCGCGCGATCAGCACGCGCGCCTGCTCGCCGCCGGAGAGTTCGCTGAGGGGCAGATCGAGCTGCTCGGTGCGGAAGAGGAACTTTCGCGCCCAGCCGTTCACGTGTTGGGATTGGCCCTGAAAGGTGACGGTGTCGCCGGTGGGGGAGAGCGCGGATCGGAGTGTCTGGCGCGGGTCAAGTTGCTCGCGGTGCTGATCGAAGAGCACGACGCGGAGTTGCTCGGCCCGGAAGATCGTTCCCTTATCCGGTTCCAGCGCCCCGGTCAGCAGGCGGATGAGCGTCGATTTTCCGCTGCCGTTCGGTCCGAGCAGGCCGAGGGTTTTGCCGGGGGAGAGGACGAGATCAAGATCGCGGAACAGCGGCTTGCCGCCGAGCGATTTGGAGACTTTTTTCAGTTCGATGAGCTTCTTGGTGCGTCGGTCCGACGCCGTGAAATCCACCGCCGCCGTCCCGCGGACGGCGTTGCGGGATTTCAGGTCCGCCAGGTCCGTCATCATCTCGCCGGCACGATCGATGCGGCCTTTCGCTTTCGTCGTCCGGGCTTTCGCCCCGCGTTGCAGCCACTCGATCTCACGCCTGACCGTGCTCGCCAGCGCCTGCTGGCGTCCCTGCTGCGCCGCGAGGAAGTCTTCGCGCTTTTCCAGAAACTCGCTGTACGTCCCGCGATGACTCAGAAAGCCGTCTGGGTACGCGCGATCGAGATCGATGATGCGATTGCCGATCGATTCGAGAAACCGTCGATCATGGCTGATCGAGAGCGTCGCAAAATTGCCTGAGGAAATCACCTGCTCCAGCCATTCGATCCCGTCGATATCCAGATGGTTCGTCGGCTCGTCCAGCAGCAGCAGGTCGGGCTCTTTCGCCAGCGCCGTCACAATCGCCAGCCGCTTGCGCCAACCGCCGGAGAGGGTGCGCACGAGCTTCGTCGGATCCTCAACCCCCGCCTTGGCCAGCAGCAGGTCCGCCTGGATGTGCCGCTCGTGGTCATCCAGATGATGATCGACCGCATCGGCGACCACATCAATGCACGATTCGTCCGGCGGCAGCGCGTCGTCCTGCGCGACGTACGCGGCCCGCAAACCGCGTTTGGCGATCAACTCACCTTCGTCCGACGACTCCAGCCCCGCGAAGATGCGCAGCATCGTGCTTTTGCCCGAACCATTCGCGCCGATCAGCCCGACGCGGTCTCCCTCCTCCAGGCCGAGGGTGATCCCGTCGAACAAAAGACGCGGGCCATAGTGCTTCACAAGATTTCGGGCGGTCAACAGCATGGTCGCAGTGTCGAGTTTCGCGCGTCGATTGTCGAGCGGTCCCGGCCGTGGGTTTGATCGACCAATTCGATATGGACTCCGAGCCCACCGAATCCGCATTTGCCGCTCGCTACGATAGATTTGCGTAAACGCACGGTCGGTTTTACCCCACGAACAAACCCACCGTTCGCACGGCCCTGCGTTCTGACGCGACACAACATCCTTTCCATATAGACCCACTGCGCTGCGCGTTTGTTATGACAAATGCGCAGCGCACGGCATTTTTCAGAAATTTTCCGGCTAGCGGCGACGCGAAGCGGAGCGCTCCGCGGCTAACCTGTCCCAACGCATGCGTGCGCGAAGCGTCGACTGTTCACGCGCCGCTTTGCCAGGTCTTGATCGATTGAATCGGGTAGATGAACTGGATGACGTTCAGGGTGAGGTTGTCCCGGATCCAAATCGCGCAGCCGATCTCCAGCACAAGATAGAGCACGATCGACCACCTGATGCCGACGTATCGCGCGACGAACCACCCGCCGAGGCAGGCCAGCATGTCGCCGAGGCTGTTGGCGACACTGTCGCCGGTGTACCCGACCGCCGCCGTTGCGACGCGGTAGCGGTTGATGGTGAAGGGGGTGTTCTCGAAGATCTCCCATGCGATTTCCAGCAGCATCGCCGCCAGCAATCCCCACATCGGCTTGCGGCGTAGCACGCCGAAGTGGAACACAAAGAAGAAAACCACGCCGTGCAGAAAGTGGGAGAAGACATAGGGATCGGCGAAATGCTGCGAGTTGTGCGGCCCCCATGCGTCGAGGGAAATGGGGTTGATGTCGCCGAGCGCGCACCAAACAATCCGGCCCATCATCCGCAGCGTTACCAGTGCGGCGACGATCGCGATCGCGGTCAAGGCGATCGGGACGACACGACGGTCTGTCAGCGGCGGCAGCGGCGTAGCGGGAGGAGTGGCCATGCCTCAACTTCGGTCGAAGCACAGGTTTTCCTAAAATTTGCCGGCCTCGACGTCCCCGCAGATCGCCGAGCAAAGCCCCCGCCATAGGCAAACCCTCAGTGCATTGGAGGACAACTCGGGGCGTGTTGAACGGAGCCAGCGGAACGTCGGTAGAACTCGCACCCCCTCCACCCGCACGCGCTCGAGTGGAATCGCGGAATCGGCGCCGCGGCGTAATGCCGCGGAATTATAAAGTTGGTTAGTCGAATTGTAGCGCCTAAAATGAAGCGCCAAGGGAAGCTCATTCTCCGGCGTGACTCCGGGAACGTACCTCGTGCGTGAGGTCGTGCCGTCCGGTTGGATTCTGACGACCGCCACGCCCAGCGCGGTCACGCTGACCGGCCTCGCCGAGGGAACGGTTGTTGCGGGCGGGAACTTCGGGAACTTCCAACTCGGAATGTTGAGCGGGACCAAGTTCCTCGACGCGTGCGGCGATGGTCCTACCTCGAACGACAAGCCGCTCGCGGGCATTACGGTCAAGCTCTTCCGCGATCTGAATGGAAACGGCATGGTCGATGCATCCGACGGGGCGGCGGTCAAGTCGACGGTTACCACGAGCAATGGCCAGTACAAGTTCAGCGGACTGACCTTCGGAAAGTATGTCGTCAGCGAAGTGTCGCCCAGTGGATACATCCCGATCGGTCCGACCGCCCGGGCCGCCGCGATCGCGAGTGGATCGAACGTCACCGGGCTGAACTTCTACAACTTCAAACTCGACAACTGCACCATCACGAACATCAAGTACTCCGTCACGCATAACGGCGTCACGACCGTCTACAGCAATCTGGACAGCAGAGTTCGGACGGGTGACAAGGTATCTGTCAGTTTCACGGTCCCCGCAGGCGAGTCCGACAGGGTTTCGCTCGTTTCATACCAAGCCCCCAATGGAGC
>JBBQQZ010000034.1:0-17231 GCA_038215325.1 Tepidisphaerales bacterium
TCGGTCCAGGCGCTGTTCGACCAATACCCGAGCCAGATCGCCTGCCTGATCCTGGAAGCCGAGACGGTCGAAATCCCCCAACCCAACTATCACCACGACCTCCAGGAGCTGGCGCACAAGAACGGCGCGATCCTGATCCTCGACGAAACCGTCACCGGCTTCCGCTGGCACATCGGGGGGGCGCAGAAATTTTACAACTTTGTTCCGGACCTCAGCACGTTCGGCAAAGGCATGGCCAACGGCTTCTCGGTCGCGGCGCTGTGCGGCAAGCGCGAGTACATGCGCCTCGCCGGGACCGAGCACACCGATCGGGAGCGATGCTTTGTGCTGTCGCTGACGCACGGCGCCGAAACCAGCGGTCTTGCGGCGTGCATCGCGACGATCGACGCCTACGAAGAAATCGACGCCTGCGGCCTCATGGCTCGCCAGGGCGCGAAGCTTCAGGCGGGCCTGCGGCAGGTGATCGAGGGCAACGACGTGGCCGACTACTTCCAGATCATGGGCCGGCCTTGGCTGACGTTTTTTGCGACGATGGATCAGACGAAACAGCGATCGCAATCGTTCCGTACGCTCTTCATCCAGGAGATCATGAAGCGCGGTATCGTCGCGCCCAGCTTCGCGGTGAGCGCCGCGCACGGGGACGCCGATATCCAGCGAACCGTCGAGGCGGTCGGCGAAGCCCTCGGCGTGTATCGACGCGCGATCGACGAAGGTGTGGAGAAGTACCTCGTCGGCCGATCGGTGCAGCCGGTGTTCCGGAAATATAATTGAATGAGTGGGGGTCAGAACAGAAGTGGTCAGTGGTCAGAGAGCGCGCCGCGCGATGGCTCTGACCACAGACCACTTCTGTGCTGGCCACTGTTCTATCGCCGAAGCAGGTGGATCACCAACGCCGATAGCGCGAGCGAACCGACTGAGAAGGCTGCGACCGGGCCGTACTTCTTCATTGGGCTCGGCTCTTGCTTCAGATCGGCATCAGCGTGGGTTTCACCTTCATGGGCCGGCGCGGCGCTGTGGCCTTCGTGCTGCGTGTCTGCTTGCTCGGCCGGCTTCTTCGGTGAAGCGTGGGCAGGAGCGGCGTCGTGCCCGCCTTTGATCTGCTCGGCGTGCGCGTCCTTCGCTTTGGGCTTCGGCGGGGCGCTGAGCAGTTCGGATTCACGCGGGTGAGCGCCGAGCATCTCGACCGATCCGCTGTGCAGGTCGTAAAGCGCGCCGACCAGCGTCACTTTCTTGTCCTTGATCAGTGCCCGCACGTCGTCGCTGTTCTCGATCAGGTCCTGCATCGACTGAAAGACATTGGCGCGGATCGCCTTGGCGACCAGCGGTGCGCCGGTGAGTTGCGGGAACTTGGTCTTGATTTTCTCGGCGGCGGGTTGGATGTTGTCGACCAGCAACGCGAGATTGCCGTGCAACGGCGCCCCGTCAACGACCGCCGTCACCGCGCCGCATTTGCTGTGGCCCATGACGACGATCAGCGGCGTGCCAAGGTGGCCGGCGCCGTACTCGATCGTCGCGATTTCATCGGTATCCGACACGTTGCCCGCGACACGGATTACGAACAGATCGCCGATGCCGGCATCGAAGATGTATTCCGGCGGGACGCGGGAATCGGCGCACGAGAGGATCGTCGCGACGGGGTGCTGTCCGCCGGCGAAGGTTTCGCAGCGGCGTTCCATGCCGGAGCGGGGATAGTTGGATTCGCCGGCGACGAACCGCTGATTACCTTCGACGAGTAGTTGAAGCGCCTTATCCGACGACACCGCCGCCATTGGGGCGCTGGGCACGGCGTGTGGATCGGCGGCGAACGCGAGACTGGAGAGCAACGTAATGGCAATGAAGTGACGCAATGTGAGCTCCGTGGACCGACCTGTCTACTCACCGTATCGGACCGATCCCCGCTGAAGGTCAATGCCGTTTCGGGCGTTTCTCGTTATCGGGCGACACACCCACGACCCGTCCCCCATCAATAGACGATGCGGCGAGGCCGCTAACCGGCCGCGCCGCATCGTCGTGCGAAATCGAATGGAGAGACGGGTTACTTCATCTCGGCCTTCAATTTGATCTTCTTGGCCAGGTCCGCGCCCAGCGCCGGATCGCCGACCGTGCCGACCGTGACCGACACCTGGCTGGTGTTGTCGGTGACCTTGCTGACGGAGACCTTGACGATGGTTCCGTCGGCCTTCTTGCCCGACGCCGTGCCATCGACCATGGTCGCGTTGGCGGTGACTCCCTGGAGTCCTTCGGTCGTCAGGACGTCCTTGGCGGCGTCGGTCGTCGCCTCCGTGTTGGCCGCTACCGGCGTCCATTGTGAGCGATAGCTGCTCTTCACGCCGTCCTGCGTGGTGGACTTACAACCGATCAACAAAGCCGCCAGCGCCAGCGCGCTCACTACTGAAATGCTGCGAAGCATGGGGTTCCCTTCCCGCCGACCGAAGCCGACGAGGTGAAGTGTCTGCCTCACCGCAGACCATCCGCTGCGAGGCATGCGTCATGATATGCCTCTCAATTGTCATGCGGGATTAACCTTACTTCACGTGCAGGGCATTTTTGTCGCAGCTTCGCCAGCTTGTCGCCGGCGGTTATCGCACGCTGAAAAGGGCGCTGCAAATCGCTTGCGGCGTGAAGGCCGGGGCTTTTGGTGGAACCGATTTGGTCAGCGGCGCGAGAAACGCTTCTTGAACTCGTCGAGCGATTCGATCCCGTCCGGCAGCGTCGCTTCTTCCGGCAGCATCACCGGAATGCCGTTGCGGATCGGGTACCGCAGCCCCCCGACCTCGGCGATCAGCCAGTCGCCGTCGCGAGTGAGCTTGCTCAGCGTGATCGGGCAGCGGAGGGTCTGCATAAGAAAATCATCGATGGGGCGTTCGGACATTCCACCGATGGTACAGGGATTCGGCGCGGCTTCCAGCCTCGTGACGACGCCTCCCCGGGGACCTTACCAAGGCGGTCGCATGCTCGGGTTTCACTCTCTCTCCCCTATACCCCCGGGAAAGGGTTGGGGTCGGGGGCTTCCAGCTTGCGGTAAAAATCAACGCCCACTGACACAATTTGGCGGGTTGGGGGATCATTTTGACGGCTAACTCGCTTTCTGGTACATTTTTCCGTCTGTCCCCGGCCGGATACCCAAGTGGTTTAAGGGGAGGGATTGCAAATCCCTTATTCGTGGGTTCGAATCCCACTCCGGCCTTTAGGATCGGAGCCTCGCGGGTTGCTCGCGGGGCTGGAACTGTTTGTTATTGGAGCTCGTCAAAACATGAATCAATCCACCGTCGCATCGATCAACGAACGCGCCGCCGAAGAGTTTTTCAAGAAGGCCCAGGAGGCCGAGAAGGACGGGAACCAGGAAAAGGCGATTGAATTCTACGAACGCGCGCTTTCCGAAAATCCCGACCACGACCTCTGCTGCTTCCACCTCGCGGTGCTGTACGATCGCCGTTCGGAAGACGCCAAGGCGATCGAACTGTACGAGCGCATCTGCACCTCTGAGCCGGTTCACACCAATGCGCTGTTGAATCTTGCGATTCTCTACGAAGACAACAACATGTACGACGAGGCCCGGCGCTGCCTCGACGCGGTGATCCGGACGAATTACAACCACCCGCGCGCCAACCTGTACATGAAGGACGTCGAGTCGGCCCGGTCGATGTTCTTCGACGAAGACGACCGCCTGCGCGGCAACCGCAATACGGCGATGGAAGTCCCGATGTCGGACTTCGAGCTGTCGGTTAGGAGCCGTAACTGCTTAAAGAAGATGGACATCAAGTCGCTGGGTGATCTGCTGCGAGTGACGGAGCAGGAGCTGCTGAGCTTCAAAAATTTCGGGGAGACGAGCCTCAGCGAGATCAAGCAGTTGTTGAACAGCAAGGGCCTGCGGCTGGGTCAGAATTCCGAAAGCGGCGGTGTCGCCGCCGGCGCTGCCGCCGTCGCGCCGGTGCGTCGCGCGCAGCCTTCCGCCGGCGACGTGCCGTCGGAAATCTACGACAAGCTCGTCACCGACATGGAACTGTCGGTTCGCTCGCGCAAGGCGCTGCAACGTCTGAACATCCAGACGCTCGGCGAACTCGCCAGCCGCACCGAGGACGAACTGCTCGGCTGCAAGAACTTCGGCCATACCTCGCTCAACGAGATCAAACAAATCCTCGCCGCGATGGGCATGGGCCTGCGGAAACTCGAAGTCGAGTCGTAGAAGCCATCAGCGGTCCAAACCAAAGTGGCCGGTGGTCAGATGGAAAGGCGACTTGCCTTCCGAATGACCACCGGCCACTTTTTGGTTCCGGCCACTCACGAAAACGTGGTCGCGGCCAACGCGCGGGACGTGGTAATACGCCTCGTGCGTACACGCCGCGACCGTAGCTGCGACGCCTGCGTCGCGCATTTCTGCGTATGTGACCAACGAATGGGCGACGCAGGCGTCGTAGCTACAGACGCGTGGATCACCCACGATTCGTATAACCCGGTCCTCTACAGAACGTCATGCTGAGGTACGCCGACGCATCTTCTCGACCACGCGAGTCGTAAGCCTTCTTGCTGCCGAAAAAATGCTTCGGAATATATCAGGACGACAATTCGCGCAGCAGCGGTGGTTGTTCGGAGGACTCCGAAAACCAAACACCCATTGTAGTGTGAATGCATTTCTGCATTTTCCCATCTACGTTTATCGGCGTCCATCTGCGGCTAAAAAGAAACTAAGCCACCGGGACAACCGACTTCACTTCCGGCACGTTTTCGCAGATGTTGCGCTGGATGCCGTGTTGGAGGGTCATGGTGCTGGAAGGGCAGCCGTGACAGGCGCCGTGGAAGCGGATTTTGACGGTATCGCCGACGACATCGACCAACTCGATGTCTCCCCCGTCTGCCTGAACGGCGGGGCGGATGCGGTCGATGACGTGTTGGACACGGTCTTTGATGCTCTCAGGCGGTGTTTCGATCGTCGGCATTAGCAGCAAAGTATAGTCCGTCCCTCGCCCGGCGACAAACGACCCGGCGGGCGCGGAAGCCGGTCAGCGATTTTCCACGCCGCTGGCACCGTGGTTGGAGATGGAAAGCCCGGTCCAGAGGCCGTTATCGCGGTTGCCATCGCTGTCGGAGTCGTCGAGTTGATCGAGCGTGAGCATTTCGGCGTGGCCGTCGGCAAAGACAGCGGCGATTTTCTTGCGATGGCGCTCGGCGGGGAGGGAGCGGAACGCGGACTTGCCCTTGAGGGCCGGGTCTTCGTTGGTGGCGCGCGAGCCGCTGCCGGCGCGGTAGCCGAAGTTGTTGGACTCACGATCCACGGGGTTGCCGGCGATGTTACGACGGCCGCCTCTGGAGCCGAGGTTGTACGACTGTAGCGGGGGATCGATTACGTACACGCCGTCGCCGTTGTAGGGGTTGGCGATGGCGTTGGTGCCCATGGTGTCGGCGATCGCGACGGTCTTGGTCGGGGCTTTGATCTTGGTCGCCCGGGCGTGAAACGCAGACCGATAGACCCCGTCCGCCGCCGCCGGATCGTGCCGGCCGTTGCCGAGGTACTGGTAGTTGTAGCCATAGCCGCCAAAGTATTTCACGCCTTGGGGTGCCCAGGTCGCGTAAGGCGGGTTCGCCTTTTGCGCGGCGGGGACGATGTCCGTGGTGTGGTTGAGCGCCTTATTCATGTTCGGGTACCACGCCGAATCGAGCGCCGGGCAGACGAAGATCTCGGTGTTCCTCAGGTACGGGTAGATCGCATCCGCCCAGCGCGTGCGGGCGGTGTTGGGGCGCTCGGCCCAGGCACCGTTGGGGTAGTAGCCCTTGTTTTCGTTGATGTACATAACCAAGCCGGTGCCCAGGTTGCGGACATTCGACAGACATTTCACCGAGGCCGCCTGCTGACGGGCGACGTTCAGCGACGGGAGCAGAATCGCGATGAGAATCGCGATAATCCCGATCACGACCAGCAATTCGACCAGGGTAAACCCTTTGGCAGTCCGCGTTCGATCTTGTTTCACGTGCGATTCCTTTCACTAAGCCTTGGAAAATAGTTGCGACTGAGTCTCAGTATCCAGAAAAAAATGGATATGTCAAGTGGCGGGCGACGAGACGGCACGTCGGTCAATTTGACGCACCTGGGTGGTTCTGTCGCGCGAAATCGCCGCGGGGAGGCTAGGATGGCGGGTTCGAGGGATTTTGAGGGTTGGTCAGAGGTTTTGGCACGGAACCGCACTGATGTTGAATGCGCTGGATTGGCTGCTCAAGCACACGCTGCGCAGCGTACCGTTCGGGATCACGCTCCTGTCGCTGATTGCGGTCTACATCGCGATCGGCTCGGGCCTGGCACAAGTACGCGAGTACTTTGAGAAAGACGAACTCGCGTTCTTCAACTCCTGGCCGTTGATCACCCTCATGATCCTGTTGGTGACGACGCTGATCACGGTCACCATCGAACGCATTCCCCTCACCCCGCCGCGCATGGGGGCGTGGATCATCCATACCGGCATCGTCACACTCGTTTTCGGCGCGTTCTACCACTACTCGACCAAGGTCGAAGGGATGACGCTCATTCCGGTCGGACAGACCGTGTCGCATTATTTTGACCGCTGGGAGCGGGCGCTATACCTCCGGGCCGAGGGGATCGACACCCGCGTGCCGCTCATCGGATTGCCGCGCTTCAACGCGTATGACGAATCGCTGGGCAACGCCGGATATCTCGATCGCGCGTCGCTCAAGAATCTCGTCCCGGTCAACCCCGGCGGGAAGGTGCTGACGGCACCGGAACAGTTGGGCGTGAAGGACTTGAAGTTTAGCGTTGTGGGCTACTGGCCTTACGCGGATTTACGCGTAAAGCTCATCCCCAAGCCCTCGAGCAAAGACGTGGGTTTCTCGATGTTGCTTCCGGACCCGGACGATATTTCGGTGAAACGCGACATTTTGCTCGTGGGCACGAATATGAAGTACGCCCGCGCGACCTGGGGCTCGATCGATTTCGAGCATCGGCCGGTGGAGAGCGAGCAGAAGATCCAGGAGGCGATCGCGTCGACGCTTTCGCTGCATGAATTGCAGATCAAAGTCGCGGGATATGAGCAAACGCACTACGTTCAGGTCGGCCAGACGGTGGGGCTGGGGACGAGCGGGTATTCGGTCTTTGTCGAAGCATTCAACCCGCGCTGGCAGACGATGGACCGCAAGATTCGTCCGATGCTCACGCTGATGGTGCAAACGCCCACCGCCAAGTTCCGCCGGCAGGTGTTGGTGGATGTGGAGAAGCCGACCGACTGGGTTCTGGGCGCCGAAGGCGCGGGTCCGCTGGGCCAGCGACAGGAGAAGCCGCTCGATGAGCAGCTCAAGATCGTCTACAAGCTCAACGACACGCAGAACCTGCTCCCGCGTGAAGGTAGCGGGCAGTACACGTTCTTTACGACGCCCGAGTCGAACAAGACGATCGTCATCATTGTGCCGCTGAACGAGCCGGCGGCGATGCAGACGCTGGAGGGGGACTCGCCGTCGCTGGTGCTTCGCCCGCCGATCACCGCCGATGCGATGATGATGGCGTCGGCGAGAGGGCAACCGGTGCCCAGGCCTTCGGAAGTCACGGTCGGCGTCACGCGACAGCAGGGCGTGGGGGTCGCCGAGTACGTCGAGGAAGTGCCTCGCCAGAAACGCAACCGGGACACCGGCGAAGGCGGTCTCAAGCAGATCGTCCGCGTTCGCGCCCAGTCCGGCGACTGGCAACAGGACGTCTACGTTCCCTACACCCCGCAAGCGACCAAATTCGCCTGGAGCGGTGGGCTGCTTAACGTCCCCGGTGCCAAGGTGCCGGCGCAGTTGCAGCTCAGCAACAACATCCGCAACCTGCCCGCCAATATCCGCCTCGATAAATTCGAAGCCCAGGCCTACGGCGGGCTCGAAGCGCAGGCGGGCACCATGATCCGCAACTTCCAATCGTTCATCACCATCACCAACCGCACGAGCGGCGTGCAAACCCCCGGCGTGGTGTCGCTCAACGAGCCGGTCTTCTACGACAACAGCAACTGGATCTTCTTCCAGTCGCAGTGGGATCCGGACGGCAAGTCGTTCACGGTGTTGGGCATCGGCAATCGCCCGGGCACGCTGGCGATGGGCGTCGGGTGCGTGCTGATCATCGTCGGAATCTTCTACGCGTTCTATGTCAAACCGATCATCATCAAAGTGATGAAGCAGCGGGCGCTGGAGAAGGCGCAGCAGGAAAAGAAGATCAAAGGCTTATCGCCGGTTGAAACAGTGTAGGGTGGGGTTTACTCCACCATCAAACAGTGCGGTGGGGTGAACCCCACCCTACGAAGAAAAAAAACATGCGAAGTACCCTTCTTGTTGCTCTGTTCGTCATCACGTTTTGCGGCTCCACCCGCGCGGCGGATGCGTTTTTGGACCAGGTGAATGTCGATCCGCTGCGGCTAATGAGCCTCCAGCACAACCAGACCGTCAAAACGTTCGACACCTACGCGCGCGATACGCTGTTGCAGATCACCGGCAAAACGCATCTGAACGGCCTGCCTGCCGCCAAGGCGGTGCTGGACATCGCGATGGAGCCGCAGAAGTACGCCGACGCCAACCTGCTTTACATCCGCAACAAACCGTTCCGGCAGGATTTCGACCAGCTTTCGTTTATCGACGCCAAGGAAAAGCAGCGGATCCTCGAAGAAGGCACCATCTCGTTCAAATTCTGGATGCAACAGCAGACGCAGGACGCGATGAACCGCATCATGGCGACCGCGACCGTCAAGGCGAAGGCGATCAACGAGATTAACGGCCAAGCGTCGATGCTGGCGCAGATCATCGACTATCCGCGTTTCAGCCGCACGCTCTTCAGCCAGGCGATCGTCCCGGCCGAGGGTGCCAAGCACCCGAACGAGAGGCCTTGGGAACCGCTTCCGCAGGTCGCGCAGCACCTGCTCCAGCACTCCGAAGGCCACGCCGAGTCGTACGTCACCGGCGTGATGGGCATGGTCGTGGGGATGGAGTCGCTGAGCCGCGGCTGGGTCGCCAAGGACCCGGCGATCGTCAACCGCGCCATCGCCGACCTCGCCGAGAAGGCGGCGTCGATCAATCCCGAAGCGTACCCGTCGCTCACCAAGCGAAATTTCGAAGTCCGCTACAACTCCCTCGCCCGGCTCACCTGGCCGGGTGCGGCGGTTTATTTCATCGCGGCGGTCTTCTTCCTGGTCTATTTTTCGACCGAGGTGAAGTGGACGTACGTCGCCGGCTGGGTGTTCGCGCTCGCCGGGCTGGCGGTGCATACCGCTGCGATCGCGATCCGCTGGTGGCTGGTCGAAAAAAGCGTCGGTAACTGGTTTGAATCGATTCCGATCAAAAACCAGTTCGAATCGGTGATGTTCTCCGCGTTCTTCGGCACGCTGGTGGCGCTGGTGCTGGAGACGGGCGTCATCAACCTGGTGCTGAAAAAAGTCGGCGGGTTTGAGTTCCGTAAACTCCACGGCATGGGCATCTTCGGCACCGCTGGCGCGGCGATCGGGATGCTGTCGCTCTTGGCGCTGTTCGTCACGCCGTACGTCACCCGCTCCGACATCATCGGCGGGGGGATCCGCCAGAACGCGGGCATTCTGATGACGTACTGGCTTTACATCCACGTCACCCTCGTCACCGCCAGCTACGCGCTGATCGGCATGACTTTCGTCATCGGCACGTGGTACTGCATCCAGTACTTCGTCAACCGCGACGCCGGCATCCTGCAAACTCTGGATGCGGCCAATCTCACCATGCTGCAACTGGCATTCTGGATCCTGGGCATCGGCATCATCACCGGCGCCCTCTGGGCGGACGTAAGCTGGGGCCGGCCTTGGGGGTGGGATCCGAAGGAGACGTTTGCGCTCATCACCTGGATCGTTTACCTGATCGTCGTTCATGTTCGGTTCATCACCTCCGGGCAGAAGCGGGCGCTGGTGACGAGCGTGCTGAGCGTCGTCGGGTTCTTCGTCATGCTTTTCAACTGGGTGGGCGTGAACTTTTTCCTGGTCGGCCTGCACAGCTACGCGTAACCGCGACAACGGTTATCGGGCTTACTTATTGCCTGTGCGCGTGAGCGCGGCTGTTCAATCTGCTTAGGCCGGTGTTCCGACGTGCCGAAACAGAGAGGTGATGGGTTGTTTTTACGGCGCAGGTTCCGCCCGTCGCCATCGCCGCGATTCACGTCGCCGTGCGATGGCGATGATCTACGCGGTGTTGGCGCTGCCAGTGCTGCTGGGGATGGGTGTGTTCGCGGTGGACGTGGGCCGGTTCGTCGTCGCGCGATCTGAACTGCAAGGCACCGCCGACGCCGCAGCCCGGTACGCGGCGGTGGGGATGATTTCCAGTTCCACCCGCAGCACCACCGCCTACAACCAGGCCGCCGCGGTTTGCGCCCAGTCGTTTGTCGATGGCAAGACCGTGACGATCTCGTCATCCAACGTGCAACTGGGCATCTGGGATACCGACGACCGCACCTTCACCGTCGTCAACAATCACGCACTCGCCAACGCCGTTCGCATCACGCTCAGCTACACGATCGGCGGGACCGGGTCGATGCCGACCTTCGCGCAGGCTTTGGGCATGCCCGCCAAAACAGTGACCGTCAACTCCGTCGCCACCGCAAGCGTGTTCAGCACGGAGGTAACGGCACCTTCAATGGGCAACCTGTGGCTCGCCGGCATGCCCGACAACAGCACGTCCACCAATCTCCAGGGCAACGCCGGGCGCTACGACAACTCCGGCACCAGCTCGAACACCAAGCAGCGCCCGCAGGAGGTGTCGCTATCGACGCTCGGGCTGGCGGCGGGTGATCTGGTGAGTTTCGAGGGTCTCAGCGGGCAGGCGAACAACGGCGGCGGTAGCAATTCCAACGTCGGACCGGACGGGAATACCTCTTGGAACGTCGCGCTGGGCAACGCGGCACCGAGCGTGGTTCCGAATAATTCCGTCAACGGCATCGCGAACGTTCGTGCGCCGATCAGTGCGTGCATGGCCGTGTTTTTGAACGACAACGCACCGAACACCACCAGCGCCCCATCCTGCCTCGATTTTGCGACCGTCGCCCAGCGAGACTACTCGCTGCTGGCCCCGGAACTGAAACAACCCTTCCACGTCGGGGATGGCAAAACGAACTGGGGCGAAGTTCAGCACATCCGCATCCCCACCGGCGCAACGCGCATCTTCCTCGGGATGATGGACGCCTGGCAGTGGAATGATAACCAGGGCAGTTTCAGGCTGAACTTTTACCGCAGCACGACGGTGTCGACGGTGGATTAAACCTGAATTCCCTACGCGATCGCGGGTTCCACGGCTTGGTATGCCAAGCCGTGGAACGCTCCGATGTCGCGGCGTGATGCTTCAAGATACCACGGCTTGGATTACCAAGCCGTGGCACCCATTAATTAGGATTGACCGCAGCGGATTGCGGTCAGCCGACGGCGTAAACCGCGCGGCGGATCGAATGATTATGCAGTTGTCGGAAAAGGTCTCGGACGAGGGTGTGGAGGGCGTCGATCCAATTTTGCCCTTTGGTTCGTAACGCGAAATCGCCGAAGCGATCGTGAACCGACGCCGTCATTTCGACGTGTCGGCCGGTGCGGCGCATCGAGAGCTTCAAGGCGAATTCGCCAAGGCGATCTCCGATGCGAATGGCACGTTTTAGTCGGGACATCAGCTGCTTTTTCTGAGTGGGTTTCAGCAGCACATTTCCGGCGTCGAGAGTGATCATAAAGCGAACTCCCTAAGTGGACGACTAACGCGGTTGAGTTGTTCCGGACCATCCGGAGCAATCACCGTGCCAAGTGTAGACCTTGCACCGGCGGCTAGACATTAGAAAAGCGGGCGTTATGTTAAGGGGCTCGGAAAGAAAGGAGCATTGGAATGGCTAAACCCCGCCGCCGTCGCAAGATCGGCTCAAAAAAGCGCAAGGCCCGACGTGACCGTCGCAAACGCTAAACAGTAATTACGGGACCTTCAGAACCGGGATGGCGGCGTGAAAACGCGCGTCCCGGTTCTTTGTTTAATCGCATGCTAACATGGCACAGGTAACAATTCTGCCGTGAAGATGAGCAGTCGATGCTGCTCGTTCGTAAACCGGCCCCTGTGACAGTTGCTCCCGCTATGCCAGTCAAAAACACTCGATCCGATCCCGCTGACGCCCAGTTGTTCCTCAACCGGGAGATTAGTTGGCTTGATTTCAACGATCGCGTGCTCCAACTCTCCCAGGACAAGTCGATCCCGCTGCTCGAGCGGGTGAAGTTCCTGGCGATTTTTGCCAGCAACCTCGACGAATTTTTCATGAAACGCGTCGGCGGGCTGCAACGGCAGCGCGCGGGGAACCTGGCGGAGCGGTCGCTGGACGGGATGACCGTCCAGGAGCAGCTCGCTGCCGTCCACAAGGCGATCGGGCCGATGCTCACGAGCATGTACCGGGTCTGGTTTGATGACCTGCACCCGGCGCTCAAGAAGCAGGGCGTCATCATCAAACGCTACACCGACCTCTCCCCCAAGGACCGGGAGTTGGCGGACGAATTCTTCCGCAAACAGGTGTTCCCCATCCTTACACCGCTGGCGGTTGATCCGGGGCACCCCTTTCCGTTCATCAGCAACCTCAGCCGTTCCATGGGCGTCATGCTCGAAGCCCCCAGCGGCAACCGCAGCTTCTGCCGCATTAAGCTGCCGGAAAACCTGCCCCGGTGGGTTCCCGTTGGACCCGCCAACAGCTTCGTGCCGCTGGAAGGCGTCATCGCCGGCAACCTGGAACTGCTATTCCCCGGCATGAAGGTGCTGGAGCACCACCTGTTCCGGGTGACGCGGAACGCCGATATTGAGCTGGACGAAGAAGACGCCGACGATTTGCTGGCGATGGTGACCGAGGAACTCCGCAAACGCCGGCTCGCCGGCGTGGTACGCCTTGAACTGCCCGACGCCATGAGCGAGGAGATGAAGCTGCTTCTGATCGAGGGGATCGAATGCGATCCGGATGATATCTATTCGGTCCCCGGCCCGATCGACATGGATGATCTGATGGCGCTGGCGTTCATCGACCGCCCGGATTTGAAATACACTCCCTGGCAGCCTCTGACGCCGCCGCGTCTACAGGACGAAGACGCCGATATCTTCGCCGTCATCCGGCAAGGCGATCTGCTGGTGCATCACCCGTACGACAGCTTCAGCGCCAGCGTCGAACGTTTTATCAAAAGTGCCGTTAAGGATCCGAAGGTGCTGGCGATCAAGCAGACGCTCTACCGCACGAGTTCCGACAGCCCGTTCGTCCCCGCGCTTATCCGCGCCGCCGAGATGGGCAAACAGGTGGCGGTGCTGGTGGAGATCAAGGCGCGATTTGACGAACAGCGGAACGTGGAACTGGCTCAGAAGCTGGAAAAAGCCGGCGTCCACGTCGTTTACGGGCTCGTGGGACTGAAAACGCACTCCAAGATCGCGATGGTCGTGCGCGAAGAACCCGACGGCCTGCGCACCTACTGCCACATCGGCACGGGCAACTACAACTCCAAGACCGCACATCTCTATACCGACCTGGGGCTGTTCACCTGCAACCCGTTGATCACCAGCGACGTGATCGAACTGTTCCACCATCTCACCGGCCGATCGATCAAGCACGACTACGGCAAGCTGTTGGTGGCGCCGGTGAACATCCGCGACCGGTTCCTCGCGATGATCAAACGCGAAATCGAACACGCCCGCGCCGGCAAGAAGGCGCACATCATCGCCAAGATGAACGCGCTTCAGGATCACAAGCTGATCAAAGCGCTGTACGAAGCCAGCCAGGCCGGTGTGAAAATCGAGCTGAACGTCCGCGGCTTCTGCTGCCTGCGTGCGGGCGTACCGGGCCTGAGCGAGAACATCCGCGTCGTCAGCGTGCTGGGACGATTCCTCGAACACTCCCGCATCTACTATTTCCACAACAACGGCCAGGAAGAGTTCTACATCGGCTCTGCGGACTGGATGGTCCGCAACCTCGACTACCGGGTCGAAGCCATCACGCCGATCGAAGACCCCGCGCACCAGCAAACGCTCCGCGAAATCCTCGATGTCACCCTCAACAGCGCCGGCTACGCCTGGGACTTACAGCCCGACGGAAAATGGAAGCGCGTCCTCGCCGCCGGCGACAAAAGCACGCCCGTCACGCAGGATCGGCTCATGCAGATGGCGCTCAAGGCGCATCGGCAGTCGCGACACGCGTAAGTGATGGGGCCGCCAACGCGCAAGCGACGATCCATCGCCGTACGACCAACGGACGTCGGCGTCGACGAACTCGCCGTTGCGATTGGAGTCTGAATCCGCCGACCCGCCGCAGTTTTGCGTCCGGGATTTGTTTGTCTCGCGTTTGTTGTATCTTGTAACCCCATGTCCGACCTTTTCATCGACCGACTGATCGACTCCATCGACGCCAAGAAAGCCCCGATCTGCGTGGGCATCGACCCGATGCTGGACGCGTTTCCGGAGGAACTGAAGCCGAAGGATTTCCGGGACTTGGACCAATGCGTGGACGCGGTGTACGCGTTTTGCTCCGGCGTGTTGAAGTCGGTCGCGCCGGTGACGCCGGTCGTGAAGTTCCAGATCGCGTATTTCGAGCAGTTTTTGTGGCAGGGCGTGGAGGCGTATTACGAGTTGATCCACGAAGCCAAAACGCTTGGCCTGTTGACGATCGGCGACGTGAAGCGCGGGGATATCGGCTCGACCAGCGCCGCGTATGCGTCGGCGCACCTCTCGGACTTGGAGTACCACGACCTGGACGACGCGACCACGCCGGACGCGATCACGATCAACCCGTACCTGGGCATGGACGCGATCGACCCGTTCCTGGCGGTATGTCGTGATGAGGGCAAAGGCGTGTTCGTGCTGGTGCGTACGAGCAACCCCGGCTCGAAGGATTTGCAGGACGTGAAGACCGAGGATGGCAGGACGTTCTCGGAACTGGTCGCCGACACGCTCCAGCCGCTGGCGACGGTGAAGTCGCTGGTCGGCGATCACGGGTACAGCAACCTGGGCGCGGTGGTCGGCGCCACGCAGACGCACACCATGCAAAGCCTCCGCAAACGATTGCCGAACAGCTACTTCCTCCTCCCCGGCTACGGCACGCAAGGCGCCACCGCGGAGATGACCAAGGCCGCGTTCGATGAGAAGGGGCATGGCGCGATCGTGAGTGCGAGCCGGAGTGTGCTGTATCCGAATCGGAACGCCGGAGAAACCTGGCAAGACGCCGTGAAACGGGCGGCGGAGATGATGGCGGGAGATCTAGGATCAGTGGTGACGTCCGCGTCTCTCTGACGCTACAATGTGATCGGAGTATCGACATGAGCCTGAAGGAGTTGTCATCACGGCTGGAGCGTTTGGAGCGGGAGGTAGCACTCCTGCGCGGCACCGCGCCGGCAGCCAAGCAAGACTGGCGGGATCGTCCCGGCGCGGTCGTCGACGACCCCCACTATGCTGAAATGACGCGACTAGGCCGAGCCTATCGCGTGTCTCAGCGGCCGAAAAAACGAGGGGGGAAGCGGCGTGCTCGTACTTGATACTGATGCGGTCAGCGTCCTCGAACGCAACTCCGATGAAGCGACTCTCGTGACCGCCAACGTCGCAGACTTCGTACAGATAGACGGGGTCAAGGTTGCGTCGTGGAAATAGATCTTCGAAACAAGCGCGTCACCGTCCTCGGCCTCGGCCGATTCGGGGGGGGGATTGCCGTGGCGCGGTGGCTGACCCAGCCGGGGGCCACGGTGCTGGTGACGGATCGGGAGGATGAGACCAGTCTGGCGGATTCGGTGAAGCAGCTCGACGGGTTGCCGATCACGTTTCGGCTGGGGGAGAAGAATCAGCGACTCAGCGATTTCACCGACGCCGACCTGGTCGTCACCTCGCCTGCGGTGAAGCCGACGAGTGAATTTTTGCAGGCCGCGCGAGAGGCGGGCGTACCGATCACCACCGAGATATGCCTGTTCGCCGAGCGGTGCCCGGGACGCGTATTTGGCATCACCGGGACGAAGGGAAAATCGACGACGACGGCGCTGCTGGGCAAGATGCTCGCCTCCAAACGTCCTTGCCACGTCGGCGGGAACATCGGCAAGTCGCTGCTGTTTGACTTGCCGCGGATGGACGAGCGCTCGAATGTGGTGCTGGAATTGTCGAGCTACATGCTGCACTACCTCGGCGAGCGCCGGTGGTCGCCGAACGTGGCGATCGTGACCATGCTGGGTCACGATCACCTGGAGTGGCACGGTGGGATCGATCAATACCTCGACGCGAAACGAAACATCACGCGCTTCCAGCGCCCCGGCGATTCGATCATCCGGCGGGATGACGATCTGTCGCGGTCGTTTGAAACAGCGGCGGGTGTGACGGTTCGAACGTATCCCGACACGTCGATCCCCGCGTTCGACCTGCTGCTGCCCGGCGAGCACAACCAGCACAACGCCCAGGCGGCGTATCTCGCTAGTGGATTGACGTTCGACGAAGCCCAACGCGCGGTCGCGGACTTCAGAGGTCTGGCGCATCGGCTGGAGTTGGTGCATGAGGCGAACGGGATTCGATTCTTCAACGACTCGATCGCGACCATCCCCGAGGCCGCGATCATCGCGTGCGACGCATTCGCCCCCGGCACGATCGTGCAGATCGTCGGCGGGGCGCTGAAACCGGGGCTGACGTGGGACGGGATGTGCGTCCACCTATCCGACCGCTGCAAGCGCGTGTTGACGATCGGCCAGATTGGTCGTGATCTGGCGGCGAAGTGCGACAATGCGGATTACGTCGAGACGCTCGAGGTAGCGGTCGCACGAGCGAAACAACTCGCGGTGCCCGGAGACGTGGTGCTGTTGTCGCCGGGAACGGCCAGTTACGACCAGTTTCCCAACTTCGAGCACCGCGGGAACCGATTCGCGGAGCTGGCACGTGGCCAATCCAGTCTTCCTGAGTAAGATCAACCCAATCATGTTTGATAAAGCATTTTCCAAATGGTGGCTCTCGCGGGTTGTGCCATACGCCGACGTTCCACCTGAGAAATTGGCCGCCGAGCGCGAGGCGATCAGCCGGCAGCAGCAGTACAACGAAAACTACCAGCACTTCATGAAACAGGCCGTCCTGCCCGCGACGGATCAGCTCATCAAGCTACTAATCGCCAATCGGGTGGTGCATCGCGTGACCACGTGGGGCAACCAGCTTGCGATCCGCGTGCATCTGGCCTGGCGGTGGGGCGAACTGGTGGTCACGCAAAGCCACGAAGATGCGGTGACGTTCGAGCACCACATCATCACCGAAGG